>NZ_VMBJ01000046.1:0-40291 GCF_010608305.1 Stenotrophomonas sp. AS012628
TGACCACGAACATAGGATCTCGACTCTACAAAAGCGGGGCTACCGGTCCAGCCATCGCGGCCGCAGCATCAATGCCAGCACCAGCACCGCCAGGAACGCGCCGTAGGCATACAGCACCGCCAGCACCTGTGGCCAGATGGGTCCGGCGCCGGGCTGCACCACGCCGATGCGGTAGCCCCACAGCATCGACACGATGCTCAGGGCGAAGGCCAGCACCAGGGTGGTGCTGTCGAACAGGCGCCGCCGCGCAGTGCGCGGCTGGCGCGGGAACAGCCAGTACAGGCTGCCCAGCAGCAGGAACCAGGGCAGAAACAGCAGCAGCGACAACCAGGCCATCGCAGACTCCATGTCATCGCGCCGGAGGCGCGCGGACATCATGCCACGGGCGCTGTGCCACGGTCGTGCCGGCGGAGTGCTTCCCTGTAGAGCCGAGCCCATGCTCGGCTGCTTTGCAGCCCAGCCGAGCATGGGCTCGGCTCTACAGAGGCGGAGCAAAGTCGAGCATGGCTCGACTCTACAAAGGGCAGGCAGGCCCGGCGATCAGGTCCCTTCGCGCAGCACGGCCAGCGCGGCCAGCACGGCGTCCACTTCGGCTTCCAGCTTGAACAGCTCGCTCTGCAGCTGGTCGCCCTGCTCGGCCTGCTTGATCACCGCAATCAACTGGCCGGCATCGCGCGGCGAATCGAAGCCTTCGCTCTGGATCAGCAGCGTGCCGTCACCGGCGGTCAGCTTGAAGTAGAAGCGGCCGTCCTTCTCGCGGTACTGCTTGAACAGCGGCGGTGCCACGCGGGCCACGCCGGCATCCTCGCTGGCGATGTCGCCGGCGCTGGACAGGTCACGCAGGCCCACGGCATGGCGCAGCTCTTCCAGCAGCGGTGCCGCCAGCTGCTCGCGCAGCTGCTGGCCACGGCGCTTGAGCAACGCTTCGATTTTCTCCGGCTCGGCCATCAGCGCGTTGTAGCGCTCGCGCAGCGGCGACAGCTCGCTGTCGATGCGCTCGAACAGCTGCTGCTTGGCATCACCCCAGCTGATGCCGGCGGCGAACGCCTTGGCGAATTCGGCGGTCTGTTCCGGGGTGGCGAAGGCCTGGTACATCTGGAACAGCGCCGAGCCTTCGGTGTCCTTCGGCTCGCCCGGTGCGCGCGAATCGGTCAGGATCGAGAACACCAGCTTCTTCAGCTCCTCGCGCGGCACGAACAGCGGAATGGTGTTGTGGTAGCTCTTGCTCATCTTGCGGCCATCCAGGCCGGCCAGCGTCGCCACCTGCTCGTCGATCACCACGTCCGGCAGCGGGAAATACTCCTTGCCGTACACGTGGTTGAAGCGCTGGGCGAAATCGCGCGCCATCTCGATGTGCTGGATCTGGTCACGGCCCACCGGTACCTGGTTGGCCTTGAAGATGAGGATATCGGCGGCCATCAGCACCGGGTACATGAACAGGCCGGCGCTGACGCCTGCATCCTCGTCCACGCCTTCCTCGCGGTTCTTGTCCACCGCCGCCTTGTAGGCGTGCGCGCGGTTGAGGATGCCCTTGCTGGCGATGGCGGTCAGGAACCACATCAGCTCGGTGGTCTCGCGGATATCACTCTGGCGGTAGAACCACACGTGTTCCGGGTCCAGGCCGCAGGCCAGCCAGCTGGCCGCGATCTCCAGGGTCGCGCGCTGGGTGCGCTGCGGGTCCTGGGACTTGATCAGGCTGTGCAGGTCGGCCAGGAAGAAGAAGCTCTCGATCCCCGGCGCGCGGCTGGCCGCGATGGCCGGACGGATGGCGCCAACGTAGTTGCCCAGGTGGGGCGTGCCGGAGGGGGTGATGCCGGTAAGGACTCGGGTCGTCATGACTGCGTGGGGTAACCTTCGATGAACGGGGCCAGTTTACCTTGCACGCCACCAACCCCGTCAGGGCCCGCGGCGCGTTCATTCACGCAACCCCGCTGGAGACGCCCGATGAAACGCCTGCTGCCCCTGCTGCTGATCCTGCCCCTGGCCGGCTTCCGCCCGGCTCCCCTGCCGCCGCCGGTGTACGAGGGCGGCCCCGTGCGCATGTCCCTGGTCGACCGCGACCGCGGTACCGAACTGCGCAGCTATCCCGCCGAGGGCCAGCGCTGGGTGGCTGGCGAGCGCGGTCACCGCTACGCCGTGCGCCTGTACAACGACAGCCCGCGCCGGGTGCTGGTGGTGCTGTCGGTGGACGGCATCAACGCCATCTCCGGCGAGGATGCCGATCCCTCACAGACCGGCTACGTCCTCAACCCCGGCCAGCGCGCCGACATCACCGGCTGGCGCAAGAGCCAGGACGAAGTGGCGCAGTTCGTGTTCAGCAGCCCCAGCGGCAGCTATGCCAGCCGCACCGGCCGCCCGGACAACATCGGCGTGGTGGGCGTGGCCGTGTTCGAGGAAGCGCGCCGCTGGCGTCCGGATCCGATCCTGCGCCGTAGCCTGCCAGCACCGGCCCCGACGGCCGAAGCGGCGGCCGACGCCAGCGCCAGCCGCGTCGAGGGATATGCCAGCAAGTCGCAGGCCCCTGCGCTGGGCACCGGCCACGGCGCACGCGAACAGTCGTCGGTACGCGATACCGACTTCGAACGCGCCAGCCGCAGCCCCGCGCAGGTGCTGCAGCTGCGCTACGACAGCGCCCGCAACCTGCGTGCGCGCGGCATCCTGGTGGATTCGCCCTCGCGCCTGCCACGCGAACCGCAGGCGTTCCCGAACCGCTACGTGCCCGACCCGCCCGCGCGCTGAGCGCAGACAACACAACGCCCGCAACCTCTCGGTGCGGGCGTTGTGCTGTGGGGGAAACTGTCGCGCTTGGTCGCGCTTACTTGTAGTCCGGGTAGTCCTTGCTCACCGCATCCTGGAAGTCACGGACTTCCTTCTCGGCGCGATCCTTGGCCCAGCCATATCGTTCCTGCAGGCGACCGGCCAGATACTCGGCATTGCCTTCGGCCACATCGAAGTCGTCGTTGGTCAGATCGCCCCACTTGGCCTGGGCCTTGCCCTTCAGCTGCGACCACTTGCCGGAAATGATGTCTTTGTTCATTGCTGGGAATCCTTGGCTGCAACGGCGTTCTTACCGTGGCTCCAGCTTCGCGCAGCGGCTGTTGGGTGCCGGTCAACCGACCATGAAAACACTGCTCACTTGCTTGAATGGTTCACTACGCTTCGACAGCATGCAGTGAAAAGCACGCACAAAAAAAGGCCGGGGATGTCCCCGGCCCTTTCTCTTTCCGTTCCGCGCCGGGCTTACTTGCCCTTGGCGGCGTCCTCAACCTTTTCACCGGCCTTCTGCACGTCCTTGCCAGCACCGGCCACGGTGTTGCAACCGGCCAGCAGGGCCACCGAGAACATCGACAACAGCATCAGGGCAACTACGCGCTTCATGGGCTTCTCCTTGGGTTCGCCGCTATACCGCTTCATTCGCGGATGGGATTCTTTCGCTCGGCGGGAGGGCACCAATACCCACTGCCGCCGCGTGAAGTGCAATCTGGCGGCAGGGGCGTGGAGCGGGCGTGAACGGTTCGGCAATCCGTTCAGCAGGGGCGGTCAGTCGCGCATCAGGGTGGACTTGCCGAACAGGCTTTCCACCAGGTCCACGGCCAGTTCAGCGGTGGCATTCTGCTTGTCCAGCAACGGGTTGAGCTCAACGATGTCCAGCGACCCCATGCGCCCGGTGTCGGCGATCATTTCCATCACCAGCTGCGCCTCACGGTAGTTCACCCCGCCCGGCACGGTGGTGCCCACGCCCGGTGCGATGCTGGGGTCGAGGAAGTCCACATCGAAGCTGACATGCAGGTGGGTGTTCTCGTCGATACCGGCCAGCGCCGCTTCCACCGCGCGCTTCATGCCGTTCTCGTCGATGTAGCGCATGTCGTACACATCGACCTTGTGGGTCTTGATCAGGCGCTTCTCGTCCGGGTCCACCGAGCGGATACCGATCTGGTGCATCTGCGACGGGGTGATCGCCGGTGCGCTGCCGCCGAGGTGGGTCAGCGCCTTCGGGCCGAGGCCGCACAGGCAGGCCACCGGCATGCCGTGGATGTTGCCCGACGGGGTCACGTCGCTGGTGTTGAAATCGGAATGCGCATCCAGCCACAGCACGCGCAGGGTCTTGCCCTGCTCGCGGCACCAGCGCGCGACGGCGGTGATCGAACCGATGCCCAGGCAATGGTCGCCACCGAGCATGATCGGCATGCGGCCGGCCTGCAGTTCGGCATAGCTGGCTTCCATCAGCGCATGGTTCCACGCCACCACTTCATCCAGGTGCCGGTAACCTTCCACCGGCGCGGTCCACGGGTTGCGCGGGCCATCCAGGTTACCCAGGTCGCGCACATCCACGCCGCGTGCTTCCAGCGCCTCCGGCAGGCCCGCCACGCGCAGCGCTTCCGGGCCCAGCCGGGCACCGCGATGGCCCGCACCGACATCGGTGGGAACGCCAATCAGGGATACGGAGATGGGATGGGCCATGGGTGCCTCCTGCGCGGAAAAAGAAGCACAGTCTAGCCAGAGCTGTGTGACACCACTCGCGGCGGTGCAGCAGGGCAGGCGACCGCACTGCCCTCCGCGATGCTCCCCTTCAGCGGCGGTGCTTGTACTGCCGTCAGCGTCGGCGCAGTGGCGCCAGGCTCTGCACTTCGCCGTTATTGCGCATCATGCACAGGAAACGACCATCGGGATAATCGATGATGAGTTCCTGATAATCGCTGCCCACCGGTAGCTGAGTCACCAGCGTGCCTTGCGCACCCTTGCGCATATTGCAGGAACCCAGCGCGGTATCCCCCGGCGGCGCGCCGTTGGCCACCTTGGACGCATTGCGGAACACCGCACGGCATCCACCATTGACCCACACCGAGTGCCGCGACAGGCCCCAGTTCTGGCCTTGCTCGCAGCGGGCGTGGCTGAGCTGGCGCACGATTTCCACGTTGCCGCGGGTATCCATGTCGCACGACACCTGCTGCTGGCCGGTGGATTCGCAGGTGACTTCGCGCGGCAGCGCCGCGTCGTTGTCGTCATCGTGGCGACGGTGGTCGCGATGTTCAGACGGCGCGGGCGTTCCACTGGCACTGACCTGGCAGATGCCATTGGCGCCGCCTCGGCCGGTATAGCTGATCTGCGGCGTGCCGTCCTCGTTGCTGCTGATCGACAGCGTGATGCCACTGTTGGCATCGCGTGCTTCGAAGTAGCGGTCGTTGAAGCGCTTCAACGTGGCCTCGCGGCCTTGTACGTAGACCGGCCCGCCTTCGTCGGCGTGCACATCGATGCCGCCCGGGCAGCTGGCGTTGAAGAACGGTACCGCAGCCATGGCCGGGGCCACGAAGGCGGTGGACAACAGTGCGGCGGTGAGCGACAGGGCATGGCGACGCATGTGCAGATCCCGAAGGGGCCCAGGTTGGGCGCGTGGCGGCAGTATGCGGTGGGGCGTTGCGGGCTGTCCGTGAGGAACATCAAGATCCGGACGGCGCGCGTGGGGATTCATGTCTGGTAGGGTGTTCTGGAAGCCCTGCCGGGGAAGTTAAGCCAGCTTTACTTCCTGGGCCATGAAAGGCCGTGCGACAGCAATGACGCACCAGGATTCATCGTTGGTTGCAGCCCCGCGCGAAATGTCGCTTCTGGCATTGCAGCGCCAGAAACAAGCCAATCGCGATAATTCATTTTTCCTTTCAGATCACCCGATGCCATCGAAACAAACGACTGGCAGGCGGTGATTTCACGTGCGCATGATGAATCGCCACCTGCAAGGGTGGCCGGGACTTCCAAGCCCGTTTAATCGAAGCTGTATACGCTTGCCAGCCGGCGCCGTCTTCCCATAGCGGCGCCGGCTGGCAATCCGTTCACCGATCGACGGCGGGCGGTGCGTGGGGGCCCCGTGCCCACCGGCTCATCGATTTCCGGTCTTGGAAGCCACGCATCGCCCGCCACCCTCTTCGGGTGGCACCTCTGTTCCCGACGAGGATGCCCGCATGCCCAAGGCCCATCACCCGTACCTGACCGCCACCCTGGGCGAGGCTGCCCTGCGCCTGCCGCCCGAACTGGCGCAGCCATTGGAGGCCGCTTTCGCTGCCGCCAACGAGGCCCCTACGCCGATCAACCTGCCCGGCTGCCTGCAGCGCATCCAGGCCGGTGACGGCGCCGATGGACAACCATGGCAGGGGTCGGCAGGCGCACCTGGCGACGCCGTGGCCGCCGCACGTAGGGATCGCGCTGCGGTTGGCCTGGTGTCGCTGCTGGAGCTGTATCACGCCGCTGAGCGCGTGCGCGTAGACGGGGAAGAGAAAGACGATATCGGCGATGGCACGCGCGAAGGGCTGATATTGGCCTGTCGGGGGCTGGCGGAGTATGTAGCGTTGCAGGTGGGTAGGGCTCAATAATGTGGAACATTGAGATCCCCGTTGCACAGGTTCACAACGTCACTGCCGTGGCTATCGAATCGAGCAGGCCTGCTTCTGGAATGAGCACACCTTATCCAAACCTGAAACCTGTTCTCGTTGAGCTGCAACTGGACGAAGTGGATTCGCGCGGCGGCGCTGTTCCCGAGTTGATCGCCTCCACCGCGCGCCCGATGGCGCTCTCCATGAGTCCCCGACTCACGTGGTACAGCTTCGTATTGAATGACAGAACCATGACCCGGATCCGTCCCGGCACGCGGACGAACTGCACGATCTCATTCATCAACCATGACGGTGCGAAGGAGGCGTTCCCCTGTGGCACATTGGCCGCCTTCGGAGACGGATCGTCGACAAGAGGGTTGATCCGCATCATCCGGTTTGATTGAACCTGTTCGCGCCAGACTTTCTGAGATCGCCGAGCTTGAGCGAAATGCCCTGATGCTTTACACAGCGCTGGCGTGCAATCGCACACCCAGGGCCCGGGTCACCTTCAGGATGGTGGCGAAATCCGGGCTGCGCTCGCCCGACAGTGCGCGGTACAGACTCTCGCGCGACAAACCCGCCGCCCGTGCAACCTTGCTCATCCCCTGAGCGCGGGCGATATCGCCGAGCGCCTTGGCGATGAAGGCAGAATCGCCGTCGCTTTCTTCGATGCAGGCGTCGAGATAGGCGGCCATTTCCTCCGGCGTTCGAAGATGCTCGGCCACATCAAATGCTTTGAGTTGAACTTTTCTCTTGATGACCATGATGGGACAGCTCCGGCACTTCGGTATTGAGTCGTTTCGCCTGCAACCCGTTCGATGCTCACAGGGCACGCGCAATCTCCCTGGCCTTCTCTATATCGCGCTGCTGCGAACCCTTGTCGCCTCCAACCAGGAGAATCACCAACTGCCTGCCGCGCTGGGTGTAGTAAACGCGGTAACCCGGTCCTGCATCGATACGCAATTCAGAAACGCCATCCGCCAGATAGCGGTGATCACCGGGATGGCCTTCAGCGAGCCGACCGATACGGGCCAGGATGCGAGCGCGTGCGGTTACGTCCTTGAGAGCGTCAATCCATGTCGCGAACTGACGGGTACGCTGGATCTTCATGGAGGACTGTAGCCTACCGGCTACAGTCTTTCAACTATCGGATTGCACGCATGGAGGTGTGCTCGGCCTTCCGTCTGTCGCTCCTTCCCTCCCAGCCGGCGCCCCATCTTTTCAAACTGGAAAGTGGAACCGGGCGCGCTTTCAGCAGCTCGTTGTTCACGCGGACCCGATCCGCACTCACAAAATGCTGTGCTAGATTCAAGAGTGTGACATTGGCGCGCGAGATGCTTTCATGAATGCATGGGTCGAGAAATGCGCATCTTCATCGCAAGGTGGACTTCGGCGCCGCCTCTGGATCGCAGCGCGTCGTCGCCTCGCGATCGCTATTCCGGCGCTTGTGCTGACAGCATGTTCGAGTGCCGCGCCGCCGCCCCCATCAGATCATCTGAATCAAAGACCGCCCGTCGAATCAGGGAGTGAAACTGGTATGGAGCGATTCAAGAACGATATCGAGCGTTTGACCAAGGTACGTTTTGATGATGTCGACGCATTGAATGAACAGCTCCACACGCACCTGGGAGAACCAACTCGACAAGGCTTGAGGGACGAGCGGACCGCAGAACGCGGCAATCTGGGCGGACTCGAGATCCAGAACATCACGCTGAGAAGTCCTGCCGACGATCCTACGCACGCGACCCTGGTCTTTGAGGTCGCGCCACCGAGCATCGCGCTCGGGGAAATCATCTGGGAGGAATCCGCCATGTATCCACCCCACCCGGATGCGCCTGATTCCCGTCCTTACTGGTCTGCTCAGGTGAACAGTGCCAAGGTTGTACTCGGACTCTCCCTTGACCACAAGACGCTGACCTACGTATCGATCAGTCAGCGCTGATCCCTGTCATTGCGAAGGAGCCGCACCATGGAGCGTGCTGAAGAATTTGCACTGTCACAGCCGCAGGAGAGTGGCCGACCAGAGGCCACACGTCGTCCGGCTTCGCCTTTGGTTGATCCTTCGCTGGTACCGCTTCTGACCAAATCCCCAACGCTTCGAGCGGGTCTTGCACAGGCTGATCACGACAACCTGGGTGTCGAATGGGGGCCAGCCGGTGGCGGCACCTATCTTGTCCCCGGTGTGAAGATCGTCATTGACGAGAACGCCATCGGGCAAGGCTCCAGAATCGCACGTTCTCTTTCTCATGAAGTTGGGCATCATCTCTTCACCGAGCAACCAGATCGGACGTCCAAGCAATCCTATGTGAACACCTCGCTGCGAGGAGAAGCAGCCGCCACTCTCAGCAATGCCCAGGTCCAGCGTGAAATCACCGCTGCCGGAGGACCGAACATCGGCGTGTCAGGCACAGGCGATCGCCCCCAGCAGTATGGAGCCATTGCGGCGAAACTCGAGGCAGGGCAGATCAACCGTAACCAAGCACTAAGTCAGATCGCTGAGGTGTTCAAAACGGAGGCTCCTTCTGTTGGTCCTCATGCGACATACGAGCTTTACTATGGCGCGCACTATGATCAGCACATAGCACCCACGCAGCGTCGACGTAGGCCCGAGCCAGAATTTGACGCCGAGCGCACTTCGGCTGCGGAAAGAGACGCCGTGGTCGCCGACGACTCACTCTCAGTGCAGCGAACAGCTTCCTCAGTAGCTGAACTCGGCAACGCTGACCGCTCTCTCTACATGCAGATAAGAGCGGGTGTGGAACGCCTGGACGCCGAGAGCGGGAAGCAGTGGGATGAGTCGAGCCAGCGCATGTCCGCGAGTCTGTTGGTGCTCGCGAAGGAGCAAGGGCTTTCAAGAGTTGACCACGTTGTATTGAACAACCCGACAGAGTCGCTTGCACGTGGCGAGAAAGTATTCATCGTCGAGGGAGCGCTGGACGATCCTGCCCAACGCCGTGGAACCATGAATACGATGGACGCGCTTCGCGCGCCTGAAGCAGAGTCCCTGCATCGCGCTGAAGCGTTGGCCGAAAATCTTGAACAGCAGCCAGCGCAGCAGGTTCATGCGCAGGACGGGCCATCGTTCTCAAGGTAAGGCTGTCGAGAAAACAGCTCTGCCGCCCTTCGAACCACTGAGCGAGTACCTGGAGCAGCGCAATGAGGCGCTGACTCATGGGGATGGTGCCGCTTATCCGAATCGAACGGATGACCTACTGTTTACAAGACAGTTGCTCTACCAACTGAGCTAAAGCGGCATGGGTGGTGCACACGCGGCAGTGCCGCGGTCCGGGGATTCTAGCGCAACCTTGCGCATTCCAGCGACCGGCTCTGTGCCGCGCCGCTGCGCTGCTGGGCCTGGGCCGGCTGCGTACCCGCGGCCAGCTGCCCTTCCAGCCACCATTGGCCGGCGTCGCCGCTGGCCACCAGGCGCGGCTGGAAGCCGGCGGCCTGCACGGCGGCCATGCGTCGCTCGGCGCCTTCGCGGTTGCGGTACTGGCCCAGCGCCACGGCGTTGATGTCCTCGCCCTGGCTGATGATGTAGTAGTCGCTCAGGCCGGCGGCGACGATGCGCTTCACCGTGGCCTGGGCTTCTTCGCGGTTGGCGGCGGCCGGCAGCATCACCCGGAAACGGGCGCTGCCACTGGCAGCGGGCTGTTCGCGCAGGCGTACCTGACTGATGACGCTGCCGGCCTTGCCCTGTGCACTGGTCGCGGCGGCGCGGTCGGCGAACGGGCCCAGCGCCACGCAGCGCGCCGGTTCGGCAGCCAC
This sequence comes from Stenotrophomonas sp. AS012628, assembly GCF_010608305.1. Lineage (NCBI taxonomy): Bacteria > Pseudomonadati > Pseudomonadota > Gammaproteobacteria > Lysobacterales > Lysobacteraceae > Stenotrophomonas > Stenotrophomonas sp. AS012628. The sequence goes on from NZ_VMBJ01000046.1 coordinate 10,131, forward strand.
GGGCCGGGTTGCGGGTTTTTCCGGTGCCGGTACGGGTGCAGGCGGTGTTACGGGCTTGGCAGCGGCAGCAACCGGCGCAGCCTCAGCCACCTGCGGCTTGGCAATCTCCGGCCTGGCCGGGGCGGCGGGCGCCGGCGTGGCAGCCACAGCCGTCTTCTCGGCCGGTTCGCGATCCATCAGCGGCGCAGCAGGTGCGGCAGCAGTGGCATCGGCGGCCTCAGCCGCATCAACGCCACCGGGCACCCAGCGCAGCTCGGCGACTCCGGCCGGTTGCGGCGGCGGCGCAGGCGGTTGCGGTGCATCGCGCAGCAGCCACCAGCAGGCGACGCCAAGATTGAGGATGGCCAGTACAACGATCAGGGCACGGGTCAGCATGCGCGGATACTAGCCTGCGGGCTGGTGCACCGCCCAGCGGGCGAGGCCATCCAGCACCAGCGAGGGGTGGTAATCGGCGCCGGGCAGCAATGGCATCAGCGCCGGTGCGCCGCCACCATGCACCAGCAGCGAGGGCGCAACACCCAGCAGCGTCTGCGCCTGCTGTGCGCTGCGTTCGATCAGTGCCACCGCCGCACCATCGCAACCGGAAGCCAGCGCATCGGCGGTGTCGTTGGCGAACTCGCTGTAGTCACCGCCCGTGGCCGGCAGCTGCACCGCGCGGGCATGCAGTGCTTCGCGCATGGTGGTGGGCGATGCGGAAATGCGGCCACCGTGGTGCTGGCCATTGGCGTCGAGCAGATCAATCGTCAGTGCGGTGCCCACACCGACCACCAGCACCGGGCGCTGCGCCTTGGCCGCGGCCAGCAGGGCCAGGAAGCGGTCGACGCCGAACTTCTCCGGCTTGGCATAGGCAATGCGCACACCGGCGCATTCGGCGCTGGTGCGCACCACGTGCACGTGCTCGAAGCGACGCTGCAGCTGGTCCAGCATGGCGCTGGTCAGCGATGGTGCGGCCACGCTGGCCACGAACGCGGTGGTGCCGCTGGGCAGACTGTGCGGCGGCTGCCCGGCCATGCCTTCAGCGCCATGCGCCCAGGCCTGCACGTCACCGGCACGGTCACCCTGCAACGGCGCGAACTTGAACCGCGAGTTGCCGAGGTCGAACAACCAATCGCTCATGCCGCCCTCACGCTGACTTCGCCGGCGTGCAGCAGGCGCTCGCGGCCATCGATGCGCACGCGCAAGGCGCCGTCATCGGCCAGGCCGAGCGCGGTGCCATGCTGCCACTGCCCTTCCAGTTCCACCCGTACGTCGCGGCCGGCCAGCATGTCGAACGCGGCGTAGCGCGGCAGGAACGGAGCGAGACCTTCGCGATCGAACTCTTCCAGCGCCGGCAGCAGGCGCGTCAACACGGCCGCAACGACCCCATTTCGGTCCACCGGCTTGCCAGCCAGCGTGTCCAGATCCACCCACGGCTGGGTGATCTGCTCGGCGAACGACGGCGGCATGTGCGTGTTGATGCCGATGCCGATCACCGCGCGCGCCGGGCCGGCGTATTCGCCACCGCCTTCTGCGAGCAGGCCGACCAGCTTGCGCTTGCCATCAACGATCAGGTCATTCGGCCACTTCAGCTGCGCCTGGGTGTAGCCCAGGTCGTGCAGCGCTTCGGCCACGGCGATGCCGGCCACCAGGCTCAGCCCGGCCAGGCGGCCGAGGCCGCCGGAGAACAGGCGCAGCACCGACAGGTAGATATGCGCGGCCAGCGGCGACGCCCACGTACGGCCGCGACGGCCGCGGCCGCCGGTCTGGCGTTCGGCCAGCAGGACGCTCACCCCGCGCAGGGGCGCGCTGCAACGCAGCAATTCTGCGTTGGTGGAGTCCACTGTCCAGGCCGCCTGCAGGTCGTGCAGCAGGGCCTGGACGTCGGCGGGCAGGCCGGCGCGGATCGCCGCCGGGTCCAGCAGGTCGACCGGGCGGGTCAGGCCATAGCCCTCGCCAGCGCGGCCCTCGATGTCCACACCGGCGGCCCTAAGTCCTTGAATACGCTTCCAAATGGCCGCCCGGGTCTGACCCAGCTCACGGGCCAGGGCGTCGCCGGACAGGCGACCGGCAGCGAGTTTGGCCAGCAATTGGCGATCGTCCACGGCAGCTTCCACGAAGTCAGAAAGGAATTATGCGGGAAAGCCGCCAGCGACGCCCGCCACCGGTGGGCCGCAGGGGCTTCCAACCGGGTGCCGGGTTCGGGCTAGAATCGGGAACTCACCCTCCCTTAACGTGGATGTCGTCAATGCGCCGTTATGCCCATTGCCTGATCCTGCTGACGATGCCCTTCGCGGCGTCTGCGACAGCAGCGCTGGACGACAGCCGTGGGGCATGCGTGTCCTCCAATGGCGATGCCGCCTCGCAGCGCGCGCCCACCGCCAGCGCATCGGCTGCCAGCACCAAGGCGGCACCTGTACGCCCGGCTGCCAGCACCACCACCGGCGGCGGTGGCAGCGACGACGACATGCTGCCGCGCATCCGCGCGCCGAAGTGGCACAGCTACCTGCCGGGAATGTTCCGCTGATCAAGTCGTTGCTGCAGTGGCTGCGGCCTGCACCGCGGCCGATTGACGATGCACTTTGGGAAGACGCCTGCCAACGCGCGGCGTGGCTGCACGGCCTGGATGACGGGCGTCGTGGGCGACTGCGCCTGCTGGCCACGCGCTTCCTGCACGAGAAGACCATCACCCCGATCGGCGATCTGCAGCTGCAGGCCGGCGATGGCGTGCTGCTGGCCGCGCTCTGCTGCCTGCCGCTGCTGGAGTTCGGCGAAGTGGGACTGGAAGGCTGGTCGCAGCTGATCGTCTACCCCGACGCGTTCCGCGTGCACCGCAGCCACATGGATGCGGCCGGCGTACTGCACGAGTGGGATGACGAACTGATCGGCGAATCGTGGGACAGCGGTCCGTTGATCCTGTCCTGGGCCGATGTGCAGGCCGACCTGTCGGCGCCGCACGAGGGCTACTGCGTGGCGGTGCACGAGATGGTGCACAAGCTGGATGCGCTGGATGGCGCGATGGACGGCACGCCGCCGCTGCCGCGGCAATGGCAGCGCGAGTGGGCGGCTACGTTCCAGCAGGCTTACGATGCCTTCTGTGCGCAGGTAGACGCGGGTGTGGAAACGCTGATCGATCCGTACGCGGCCGAAGCGCCGGAAGAGTTCTTCGCGGTAGCGAGCGAGTATCACTTCTCGGCGCCGGATCTGCTGCAGCAGGCATTGCCGGAGGTGGCCGCGCAGCTGCGGCGGTTCTATGGCGAGCCGCCGACGATGGTCGGCTGATTCACTACCGCAGCTTATGTAGAGCCGAGCCATGCTCGGCTGCATTTTGCGGAGCAATCGAGCATGGCTCGACTCTCCACAAGGCTACGGCCCCGGCGGCAGGCGCACTTCGAAACGGGCGCCGCCCAGTTCCTCGGAGCGGCCCACAGCCAGTTCACCGCGGTAATCCTTGATCAGGTCCTGCACGATCGACAGGCCGATGCCGTGGCCCTGTACGCGCTCGTCGCCACGCACGCCACGCTGCAGCACCTTGCCGATGTCGTCCGGGGCGATGCCGGGGCCATCGTCGTCCACCGCCAGCAGCAGGCCGGCGCGACGCGCGTTCGGTGCCGGCAGCGGCTGTGCGGTCAGCAGCACGCGGCGGTTGGCCCACTTGAAGGCGTTTTCCAGCAGGTTGCCGAGCAGTTCCTGCAGGTCGCCCGGTTCGCCGTGGAAGCGCGCGGCCGGGTCGATGTCGAATTCGCACAGCACGCCCTTGGAGGCATAGACCTTTTCCAGGCCACGCACGATCTCCTCGGCGTTGGATTCAATCGGCAGCGGCGCGGAGAACAGCTTGTGGCCCGACGACGCAGCACGTGCCAGCTGGTAGGAGACCAGGTTGTTCATGCGCTGCAGCTGCACGTCCAGCTCCTCGCGCAGGGCGCCGTCCCCGGCGCCGCTGTCCATCTGCGTGCGCAGCACGGCGATGGGCGTCTTCAGGCTGTGCGCCAGGTCGGCCAGGGTGTTGCGCTGGCGCTCCAGGTTCTCGCGCTCGCTTTCAATGAAGGCGTTGATGCTGTCGGTCAGCGGTTCCAGTTCGCGCGGGTGGCGCTCGCTCATGCGCTCGGTCTCGCCGCGCTGCACCTTGGTCAGCTCGGTGATCACGCGGCGCAGTGGGCGCAGGCTCCACTGCAGGATAACGGTCTGCAGCAGCAGCAGGATCAGGCCGATGCCGCCCAGGTAGAACCAGACCCGGCTGCGGAACACGCGCAGCTGCGCACCCAGCGCGCGCGAGTCTTCCATCACGTAGATGGTGTACGGAAACTCGGTGGCAGGGTCGGCGTCTGCGTCCCACACCAGGCCCAGGCCATAGCGGTACACCGAGCCCTGGCTGCCGTCGATCTGGATCATCGGCAGTGGGCCTTCGAACACTTCCTGGCGCGGCGCGAGCAGGCCACCGCCCGCGGTGGGCAGCATCGGACCTTCGGCGGACATCGAATTGCCCTTGCCGTGCGGCATCACCACCTGCAGGTACAGGCCACTGCCCGGCACGTCGAAGCGCGAATCCGGCGGCTGCTCGCGGATGTACAGCGAGCGGTCGCGGGTGAAGTCGATGCCGGCCGCGTAGGCGGTGGCGTAGTTCTTCAGGCGCTCACGCAGGTTCGCCTTCGCCGTATCGGCGAAGGCGGCGTCGAGCGCGTAACCGGCCAGCGCCAGGAACGCGACCAGGCCCACGGACGCGGCGAACATCTGGCGCGCCTGCAGGGAGCGCGGCCGCCAGCGTCGGAAGAACCACAGACGGCCGGACATCATGGTATCGCCAGGGTGAGCCGGCTCAGCCCTCGTTGCGCGGAATCGCGAAACGGTAGCCGCGGCCGCGCACGGTCTCGATCGGCTTCAGTTCGCCATCCGGGTCCAGCTTCTTGCGCAGGCGGCCGATGAAGACCTCCAGCACGTTCGAGTCGCGGTCGAAGTCCTGCTGGTAGATGTGCTCGGTGAGGTCGGCCTTGGAGACCAGTTCACCGGCGTGCATCATCAGGTACTCCAGCACCTTGTACTCGTAGCTGGTGAGGTCGACATTGCTGCCGGCCACGCTGACCGTCTGCGCAGCCAGGTCCAGGGCAACCGGGCCGCATTCCAGCGTCGGCTTGCTCCAGCCAGCGGCACGGCGCAGCAGCGCGTTGACGCGGGCCAGCAGCTCTTCGACGTGGAACGGCTTGACCAGGTAGTCGTCGGCACCCTGCTTCAGGCCCTCGACCTTGTCCTGCCAGCTCGAACGCGCGGTCAGGATCAGCACCGGGAACTTCTTGCCTTCGTCACGCAGGGCCTTGATCAGCTCCATGCCCGACATCTTGGGCAGGCCGAGGTCGATGATGCCGACATCGAACGGAACTTCGCGCCCCATGTAGAGGCCTTCCTCGCCGTCCTGCGCAGCATCGACGGCAAAGCCTTCGCGCTTGAGCCGGGCTGCCAGGGTCTCACGCAGCGGGGCTTCGTCTTCGACCAGAAGGATACGCATGAACTCTCCCTAGTGTCCTGGGTGTGGCCCGGAGGCCTGTGGGGTACGGGTTGATAGCGACAACTATCCCTGTTCAGGGGTTATCGCCGCGTAGTGATGACATATCCGACCGCGGCGTGCGCGGCTGTGAACGCGACGGGGCGGGGTCGTCCATGTAGCGGACCCGGCCCCGATCGTCCATGTACTTCACCCGGTTGATATCACGACCATCAAACGGCACGCGCTCGGCGCCGAGGATGTGGCCGCCGGTGGTGCGCTGCACGCGGCGCACGGCATCGGACAGCGACCGCTCGTCGCCACGGTTGCCACGCTCGCCCCGCTCCATCATCTCCGCCCGCGCCTGCTCGCCACGCGGCGGCTGTTGCGCCAGCGCCGAAGACAGCGGCACAGCCGACAGGACCACGCAGGTGGCCAGGGCAATGCGGCGATGGAAGGGAGCGGAAGACATCGATGCGATCCTAGCCGAGCACGGCGATTCGTTCAAAAGTCGTAAATCCGGCGCCGGGTTCGAAACCCAGCGTTTTACAAATCTTTTGCAAATTCTTGGTTTACAGCGGTGAATCCGGTCTGAACTTTTCCGGCCCTGCGCCCGCGTTGTTCAGCTAAGTGAACATTCGGGACGAATCGACGTCCCTTGTCAAGCCAGGAATGTGACTGCGGTCACGCTGCGGCCCGATCAGCTTCGCGTTCGGTGACCGCCAGGGCCTGTTCGATCAGGCTCCAGCCGGCGCCCGGGCGATGTGCGCCCTCGCTCAGCACCTGGCGGAATGCGCGACCACCGGGCTGGCCGTGGAACAGGCCGAGCAGGTGGCGGGTAATGTGCTTCAGCGCCAGGCCTTCGCCCAGCCGCGCCTCGATGTAGGGGCGCATCGCGCGCAGCAGGTCACCACGGGCCTGCAGCGGGGCGCCGGTGTGCAGCGCCTCCAGCTGATGCAGCAGGTAGGGGTCGTGGTAGGCCGCGCGGCCCAGCATCACGCCATCGACGTGCGCGGCCTGCGCCTGTACCGCCTCGATGCTGGCCAGGCCACCGTTGATCACCACGGGCAGTGCCGGGCGCTCCTGCTTCAGGCGGTAGGCCCAGTCGTACTTCAGCGGCGGAACCTCGCGGTTCTCCTTCGGCGACAGGCCCTTCAGCCACGCGTTGCGCGCATGCACCACCACCATCGCCGCACCAGCGGCAACCTGGCGGTCGACGAAGCTGGCAAACACGTCGTAGTCGTTGTCCTCGTCCACGCCCAGGCGGCACTTCACCGTTACCGGGATGTCGACCGCGTTGACCATGGCCGCCACGCACTCGGCCACCAGCACCGGCTCGCGCATCAGGCAGGCGCCGAAACGCCCGGCCTGCACGCGGTCGGACGGGCAACCGCAGTTGAGGTTGACCTCGTCATAGCCCCACTCGGCAGCGATGCGTGCGGCCTGCGCCAGCAGGGCCGGATCGCTGCCGCCCAGCTGCAGCGCCAGCGGCTGTTCGCTGCGGTCGAAGCCGAGCAGGCGCTCGCGGTCGCCGTGGATAACCGCATTGGCATGCACCATCTCGGTGTACAGCCGCGCGCCCGGCGCAAGCACGCGATGGAACACGCGGCAATGGCGGTCCGTCCAATCCATCATCGGGGCAACGGACAGGCGCAGGGAATCGGCGTAACGGGCGGTGGCGGACGTCATCGGGGCGTTGATCGTGGAGACTGGCATTGCCAGTGAGATCAATAGTTTACACCGCCCGGCTGAATGCGCCCGGTCAGTCGCGCGGCAAGCGCCGGTTGGGCCCGCTTCCGGCTGGCGGCAGAGGTGGGCTGGGCGGTGGCAGCGGACGCTTCCTGCCCTCGGGGAGCTTGGGGTTTGCGTTCTCCTTGGATACGACCAGCGGGTCCAGCGCAGTACGCCACGCATTGACGCAGATGCCAATTGAACGGTGTATCCTTTTGGATACGATTTGTGGATGGCGACCCTCCAGGCAACAGAGACGTTCACGCGCTGGCTGCGCGGGCTCAACGACAGCGGCGCCCGAGCAGTGATCGTGGAACGCCTGCAGCGGGTCTCCCGCGGTCTCGAGGGAGATGTTCGATCAGTGGGTCATGGCGTGAGCGAACTGCGAATCAACCATGGGCCGGGATATCGCGTGTATTTCACACGTCGCGGAAGATCCATCGTCGTACTCCTGCACGGTGGCGACAAGTCGAGCCAGCGTCGCGATATCGAAAAAGCGGTCAGGCTCGCGGATCTGCTGTAGCCACCATTTGATTCCATGCCGTTGCCAGGACTCTCCCCATGAGCAAGCTGAAGACGATTCCCTTCGATCCCGCAGACTATCTGGATGATGACGTCGCAATCGCCACCTATCTGAGCGAGGCCTTGGCAGCAGGTGATGCGGGCCACTTCCAGGAGGCGCTCGGAACTGTTGCGCGCGCCCGCGGCATGGGCGGCGTTGCCGAGGTCTCTGGTCTTGGACGCGAGAGCCTGTACAAGGCGCTGCGTCCCGGAGCACACCCACGCTTCGATACCGTGCAGCGGGTACTGTCAGCGCTCGGGGTGCATCTCATCGTGCAAGCCGACAAGCAACCCGCTGGCACCGCCTGATCGCTGCCGCTGCGCCCGCCGGGCATGGCCCGGCGCTACCAGCATGCCCTACGCGATCAATGCCCCCCGCGCGCGCCCCCGACCTGCTCGATCAGCGTCTGGCTGGCTGCATTGAGCCCCACCACCGTCACCTCCGCACCGTGCGCAGCCAGCCTTTCCTGCGCCCGCTCCAGCGCGGCCACAGCAGTCAGATCCCACAGGTGGGCATCGCGCAGGTCAATCTGCACCTTCGGCGCCACGTGCTGGTAATCGAACGCCGCACCCAGCTGCCCCGCCGAGGCAAAGAACACCTGCCCACACACGCGGTAGACCTGTGTGTCACCAGCATCGTCGCGCTGCACATCCAGCATACGGCCCACCTTGCGCGCAAAGAACAGCGCCGACAGCAGCACGCCACTGAGCACGCCCTTGGCCAGATCGTGGGTAGCCACGGTGACCACCACGGTCAGCAGCATCACCGCGGACGAGCTGCGCGGATGCGTGCGCAGGTCGCGCAGCGAGCGCCAACTGAAGGTGCCGATGCTGACCATGATCATCACCGCCACCAGCGCAGCCATCGGGATCTGCCTCACCAGGTCGCTGCCGTACACCACCAGCACCAGCAGGAACACGCCGGCCACCAGGCAGGACAGGCGGCCACGTCCACCGGAGGTCACGTTGATCACCGACTGGCCGATCATCGCGCAGCCAGCCATGCCACCGAGGAAACCGGTGACCGTGTTCGCCACGCCCTGGCCGACGCATTCGCGGTTGCGTTCGCTGGGCGTCTCGGTGATGTCCTCGACAATCTGCAGGGTCATCATCGATTCGAGCAGGCCGACCACGGCCAGCGTGGCCGACACCGGCAGCAGGATGCGCAGCGTCTCCCAGCTGAGCGGCACATCAGGCAGCAGGAAATGCGGCAGGCTGTCGGGCAGCTGGCCCATGTCACCCACGCTGCGCACGTCCACGCCGAAGCCGATCACCACGGCGGTAAGCACCACAATGGCCACCAGCGGCGATGGCACCGTGCGAGTGAGGCGCGGCAGCAGATAGATGATCGCCAGCGCGGCGGCGCACAGCACGTAGACCGTAGGGCCGCGGCCAATCAGTTCCGGCATCTGCGCGAGGAAGATCAGGATCGCCAGCGCGTTGACGAAGCCGGTGATGACCGAACGCGAGACGAAGCGCATCAGCGAGCCGAGCTTGAACACGCCGGCCAGCACCTGCAGCAACCCGGCCAGGATGCTGGCGGCGAACAGGTACTGCAGGCCGTGATCCTTGACCAGGTCGACCATCACCAGCGCCATTGCACCGGTAGCGGCGGAAATCATGCCGGGGCGGCCACCCGCGATGGCGGTGATGACGGCAATCGAGAACGCGGCATACAGGCCGACCTTGGGGTCGACGCCGGCGATGAGCGAGAAGGCGATGGCCTCGGGAATCAGGGCCAGGGCGACGACCATGCCGGACAGCAGGTCGCCACGGAGGTTGCCGAGCCATTGGTGGCGCAGGGGATAGGACGTTTGCATGGGAAAACTCCGCGCGCACGGGCATGGGGCCACGTGGCGCTGCAGTGGAAAGACACGGGTTCCTGAGCCGGGCGAGCCGGCTGCCGATGGGCGGCAAGGGTCAGGGTGGCGTGATCACTGCAGGCGGGCGTCGGTGCGTTGGGAGGGGCGCAGTCTACGGGAAGCGGCCGCACGAAGGTAGCGCGACCGACCGCGAAAGGCCGCGGGGCATGGCGCCGCTCTACAATCGGGGCATGGCTACTGATCGCCCGCAGTTCTTCGACCCCGCCACCGAACAAGGCGTGCTGCGCCTGTCGATCGCCGCCTCGCTGCTGCTGGCCGCCGCCGCAGTGGTGTTCGGCCTGCTGGCCAATTCCTCGCTGATCATCTTCGACGGCATCTACGGCCTGATCGACGTGGTGATGACCTGGCTGTCGCTGCTGGTGGCACGGCTGATCGCGCTGTCCACCCAGACCGACGCGCTGCAATCGCGGCTCAACCAGCGCTTCACCATGGGCTTCTGGCACCTGGAGCCGATCGTGCTGGGGGTCAGCGGCACGCTGATGATCGGTGCGGCACTGTATGCCCTGGTCAATGCGGTGGATGCACTGATGTCCGGGGGCCGCCACATTGCGCTGGGCCCGGCCATCGCCTTCGCCGGGCTGTCGATCGTGGGCGAAGGCGCGCTGGCGTGGTTCATCCTGCGCGCCAACCGCCGCATCGGTTCGGAATTCATCGCGCTGGATGCGAAGAACTGGGTGATCGCGGCCAGCATGTCGGCCTGCTACCTGCTGGCCTTCCTCGGCGGTGTGCTGGTGCAGGGCACCTCGTGGGCCTGGGTCGGGCCGTACATCGACCCGGCCATCCTCGCCTTCGTCTGCGTGCTGGTGATGATCGCCCCGCTCGGTACCGTGCGCCGCGCGCTGGCCGGCATCCTGCTGGTCACCCCGCCGGAGCTGCAGGCGCACGTGGATGCGGTGGCGCGCGACATCGTCGCCAAGCATGGCTTCGTCGAGCACCGCAGCTATGTGGCGCAGGTGGGGCGTGGCGAGCAGATCGAGCTGTTCTTCGTGGTGCGCGAGGACGACCCGCCGCGGCCGCTGGTGGAATGGGACCAGCTGCGTGATGAGATCGGCGATGCGCTGGGCGAGGCTTCGCCGGACCGCTGGCTGACCATCATGTTCACCACCGATCGCGAATGGACGATCTAGGCCCACAGGACGATCAATCAAGTTTTTCGTACGCATTGCAACCCAACGTACGCGAAAACCGGGCAAAGTAGGCTCCAACGCAACACCCACCCACTGACCAGGAGCATCCCGATGTCCATCGAAAAGGTTCTGTACACCGCCCAGGCCACCTCCACCGGCGGCCGTGAAGGTCGTTCCGTCTCTTCCGACAACGTGCTGGACATCCAGCTGTCGACCCCGCGCGAGCTGGGCGGCGCGGGTGGCCCGGGCACCAACCCGGAGCAGCTGTTCGCGGCCGGTTACTCCGCCTGCTTCCTGGGCGCACTGAAGTTCGTGGCCGGCCAGGCCAAGGTCGCGCTGCCGGCCGACACCACCGTGACCGGCAAGGTCGGCATCGGCCAGATCCCGACCGGCTTCGGCATCGAGGCCGAGCTGACCATCAACGTGCCGGGCGTGCCGCGCGAGCAGGTGGAAGAGCTGGTGCAGAAGGCGCACATCGTGTGCCCGTACTCGAATGCCACCCGCGGCAACATCGACGTGACGCTGGTCGTCGCCTGATTAGGTCAATGCACAAAGCCAAATTCGCCGGATCGGATGCTATTCCGAGCTCCGATCCGGCGATTTGTACGACTCTCAACCAGGAACCGTGTACCAGTTCCCATCTGTCGTGTCGGGCTCTCCGATTCCAGCCCAGGAAAAGATGATGCAACTGGCGTCATCGTCGGATTGAAATGGATCGCCAACCTGAGTGGTTGAACTGTAGCCGTCGGTGGAGATGGCCCATGTCATATCGTCGTTCTGTTCCAGAGTCACTGTTTCTGGCTCCATCCAGCGACGCGGCTTGAAGCAGCGTGTGACTGTTGATCGGTCTCCGGGAGCCGGCTTCTCTCCCATCTGAATCAACGTTTCTTCCTTGGTATGGGGACGCGTCAACCAGACCACCCCCCCATCTCTCAGCGAGCCAATTCGACAGTCTCCAGCTACCAGGACGGAGGCGGCCTGACTTCCCTTCTCAGTCAACAAAACTCCGTAGGCAGCCATCGATTGCCTGTACTGATGCCGCAGTTCTGTGTGGACCGACTGCATCATCAGTGACACCTCTGCGCCAACGACTGTGGGTGCCCCATACCATGACTGCAACAACCGGCAGACGAGTTCACGTGCCATCCTTCCTCGGGAAGGCGACGACGTGAATTCATCTACTATGACCGCGATTGCTTGGTTATCAACTATTGATAGCCCACCAGCATCGTGATTCCATTCTCGCTCGAGCCCCCTTCGGCTGGTCCAAACGGGCCACCTTATCCCATTACTCAACTACCTTCTCCATTCTTGAGTAGATGAGATCACGTACTGCCCGATCACTTGCAGCGCTTTCGACTGCGTACTGCAGACCATCACTTGCCAGCAGCGCACCGATTTCAGCCCTGATGAAATCCCGCACATCTTCAGGGGCGTCCGCCACCTCCTGTACGAGCTCCGCTCGGCCTTGAAACAAGGTGATCACGTCCTCGATGTCAGTACTCGACCATACATCGCCATTTCCCCTACCCTTGTACGCGTCCAATTTCGTCGCCAGGAAGTACTCCGGCGTTACAAGGCGAATCTCGGTTTCGCCAACCAGGGCTGGCTGTGCGGCAGCCAGCGCTCGTTCGTACCATTGATTCGAGAATCCAAGAATCTCGGCGTCATACGGCATGAAGTCGACCCTCAGATCGCCGAGGAAGAGGGCGCAGACCGGAGTTTGCTCATGCAGCTTGTCGTGAAATCCCTGCGCCCTCAATTTCTCCTGCAGAAGCTGCCAATCCACTCGTCCGATAACCGGCACTATAAGATCTACATCCTTGGTATGCCTGATGTTATGCATCGCCAGTGGGTCTGTAAGTTGTAGTCCCGTGGTTGATCCACCGATGAATGCAACTTTTGACCGTAGTTCGCTCCCGAGCGCCCTAGCCACCTTTTCAATCATTTGCCTGTGATCCTGCACCGCATACTGATTCACTGGTTCAAAGCCTCGCCTTTTCGGGTAGATTCATGATTGATGCCAGTTGATCTTCCGCAATTGCCCGTTCTCGGGGTAACCCCACTCTCAATGAATCTGTCAACGCAAGCATCGCGTAGAGCAGGGGATCCGATTTAACAGCATGAGGGACCGTGGGAATAAGCGGTTCGATTGACTGCCCATGACTACTTCCTGTCACGCTCGGCCAGACAAGCAAGTGCTCACCAACTGTCGCCAGATGTTCCGCAAGGACAGGGGCGCTCATTGCGGTTGCGATTCCCCGGGTAATCAGCCCAGGGCGGACGGGGAAAATGAATCTGGAAGCGTGCACCAACACCCCCAGAAGAGCCGGCACATTTGTCTTCAGGAGCTCTGTCCTTCGATCAGGAAAGGCAAGCCCATTGTCGAGGCATCGATTCAGAGCCAAGCCAACTTGGCTCTTGCTAATGCCTGTGTCACCTGCCAACTGCCTAACGGTGAAGAGCCCGCGCCAGTGATTCTCGAATCCGGGTCTACTGTGATCCCAATGCCAGTCCTCATGTTGCGCATACTCCCACCCCTGCCAGTTCCTGGATCGGAGGTGTAGTTGGCTACCTGCGTCAGTCTTCCAAAGGCTGATGAGCCTTAGAAGCAGAACGACATCTTGACCTTTGATCATGAGCCCACCCCAAAGCGTCCCGCGTCCCGGGACTTGGGACACATAAGATCCTGAACAAAATGGATTGTCAAATAAAAATGGGCGGATGCCGGTCGAAACCGAACATCCGCCCATCCCACCTTCGTTGTCCCGCACGGGGACATGAGGTTGCCGGCCAGCGGCCGGCACTACCAGGTCACTTCTCGCTCGTAATGAGCTGCACGACGCTGGAGAAATCCAGCTTGCCGCGGCCGGCCTGGTGGTTCATCGAGTACAGGTTGCGGGCCACTTCGCCCAGCGGGATCGAGGCGCCGACACTCATCGCCGCTTCCACCGCCAGGCCCATGTCCTTCAGCATCAGGTCGCTGCCGAAGCCGCCGCTGTAACCGCGCGAGGCCGGCGCATTCTCCAGCACGCCCGGCCACGGGTTGCACACTTCGGTGGCCCAGCTGCGGCCGGTGCTGACTGCCATCATCTGCGACAGCACCTTCGGGTCCAGCCCGTGCGCCACGCCCAGGGCGATGGCTTCACCGGTGACGGCCATGATCACGCCCAGCGCCATGTTGTTGCACAGCTTGGCCACCTGGCCGGCACCACTGGCGCCCACGTGGAAGATGTTCTTGCCCATCGCCTGCAGCACCGGGCGCGCGCGTTCCAGCGCGTCCTCTTCGCCACCGACGATGAAGGTCAGGGTGCCGGCCTGGGCACCGGCGGTACCGCCGGATACCGGCGCGTCGATCATCTGCAGGCCACGCGCGGCAGCCGCTTCAGAGACCTTGCGGGCGCTGGCCGGTGCGATCGTGCTGCAGTCGATGACCAGTGCACCGGCCGGGATCGTGGCGAGAATGCCGTCGTCGCCAAGGTACACGCCTTCCACGTGGCGGCTGGCCGGCAGCATCGAGATCACCACCTCAGCATCGGCCAGGGTGTCGCGCGCCGATGCCGCCGCGCTGGCGCCGGCATCGACGGCGGCCTGCACCGCGGCCGGGACCAGATCGAACACGCGCACGGTATGGCCGTTCTTGACCAGATTGGCGGCCATCGGGCCACCCATGTTGCCCAACCCGATGAATGCAATGCGGCTCATGCAAGGCTCCTTTCAACAAGGGGAGTGCCCAGGTCGGCCAGCGGATGCGCGGCATCGGCCCAGGGGGAAGCGAAGAAGGTGTCGGCCCACGCGCCGCTGGCCTCGGCCAGCGTGGCCGGGTTCCATTGCGGATTGCGGTCCTTGTCGATCAGCAGCGCGCGGATGCCTTCGGCGAAATCGCCGTGGGCGGCGCAGTGCAGCGCGGTGATGTACTCCAGCCGGTAGACGCTGGCCAGGTCCTGGCCGGCGCTGCGGCGCTGCAGTTCAAAGGCCAGCCGCGCCGAACCCGGCGCACCAGCAGCGAGGGTCTTCTGTGCCGCCTGCAGCCACGCATCGTCGGTCTGCAGCATGCTGATGCGGTTGATGATCGCGGGCAGGTCATCGCCCTCGCACAGCACATCGACCTGCGCGGCATGGGCCAGCAGCGGGCCGGTGGCGGCGTCACTGGCGTGCGACTGCAGCAGATGGGTCAGGCGTTCGTGATTGTGTGCGGCATCGCCCGACCAGGCCACCTGCAGCAGCGCATCGAACACCGCGCTGCGGCGTTCTTCAGCCACGTGCACATCGGCCAGGCCGGCATAGATGGCATCGCCCGGATTGAGCAACGCGCCGGTCAGGGCCAGGAACAGGCCGCCCTTGCCCGGCACGCGCGGCAGCAGCCAGCTGCCACCGACATCGGGGAACAGGCCAACAGTGATTTCCGGGAAGGCCAACTTGGAGCGCTCGCTGACCACGCGGTGGCTGGCGCCGGACATCAGGCCGATGCCACCGCCCATCACGATGCCATGGCCCCAGCACAGGATCGGCTTGGCATAGGTGTGGATGAGGTAATCGACGCGGTATTCGACGTCGAAGAACTCGGCGGCGTAGTCGTTCTCGCGGATGTCGCTGCGGCCGGCCTCGCGGAAGGCAACCATGCTCCTGTACAGGCTGTGCAAGTCGCCGCCGGCGCAGAACGCCTTCTCACCGGCACCCTGCAGCACCACCATGGCGATGCCGTCGTCATCGGCCCAGGCATTCAGCTGCTTCAGCAACAGGTGCGCCATCGGCAGCGAGAAACCATTGAGCGTGCGCGGCGCGTTGAGCGTGGCGATGCCGATACGCGTGCCGTTGCCGGCCACGCGCTCTTCGAACAGCACCGGTGCGTTGTCGGCAGCGGTGTCGGTGCTCATGCGTTCTTCCACTGCGCGGTGCGCTTTTCCAGGAAGGCAGTCACGCCCTCGACCTGGTCGGCGGTATCGAACAGATCGACGAAGGCTTCGCGCTCGGCCACCAGCGCCGAGGCGTGGGTGCCGGTGCGGGTGGACTGCACCAGGGTCTTGCAGGCGGCGATGCTGGTCGGGCTCTGCTTGCCGGCCTTCTTCGCCCATTCCAGCGCCAGTGCCTTGGCTTCGCCCTTGCCGACCTTTTCTTCGGCAAGGCCGATGCGCAGTGCGGTCTCGGCAGTGATGCGCTCACCCAGCAGGATCATGCGCTTGGCCCAGCCCTCGCCCACCAGGCGCGGCAGGTTCTGGGTGCCACCGGCGCACGGCAGCAGGCCAACGGTGGCCTCCGGCAGCGCGACCTGGGCGTGGTCTTCGATGATGCGCAGGTCGCAGGCCAGCGCGCATTCCAGGCCACCGCCCATGGCGTAGCCGTTGATCGCGGCGATCGACACGCCACGGAACCCGGACAGCGCTTCGAAGGCTTCGCCGAAGCGGCGCGCGGCCTCGCGTGCGGCGGCCTTGTCGCCTGAAGCGAACTGGTTGAGGTCGGCACCGGCGGAGAAGAACTTCTCGCCGTCACCGGTGATCACCAGTGCGTAGACGTCACGGTCTGCGTTGAGCGCGCCGACCAGGTCGCGCAGCGCCGACAGGCTGTGCACGGTCCAGGTGTGCGCCGGCGGGTTGTTCAGGGTGACCACGGCGGTGTGGCCGTCGGCCTCGACCTTCAGGCCCACGTGCTCCTGGGTACGCCAATCCTTCATCGCAGTTCCTCTTCGGTGTTGAGCAGGTGACGGGCAACGATCACCCGCATGATCTCGTTGGTGCCTTCCAGGATCTGGTGCACGCGGCAGTCACGCAGCAGGCGCTCGATCGGGTATTCGCGGATGTAGCCGTAGCCACCGTGGATCTGCAGTGCTTCATTGCAGACGTTGAAACCCGCATCGGTGGCAAAACGCTTGGCCATCGCGCACCAGACATTGGCATCGCTGGCACCGGCATCGAGCTTGCGTGCAGCGGTATGCACCATCTGCCGCGCCGCGACCAGTTCGATGGCCATGTCGGCCAGCTTGAACTGCAGCGCCTGGAAATCGGCCAGCGCCTTGCCGAACTGGCGGCGCTCGCCCATGTAGCGGCGTGCGGCATCCAGCGCACCCTGCGCGGCACCCAGCGAGCAGGCAGCGATGTTGATGCGGCCGCCATCGAGCCCCTTCATCGCCAGCTTGAAGCCGCCGCCTTCCTCTCCCAGAAGGTGGCTGACCGGCACGCGGACGTTTTCGAAGGTGATGCCACGGGTGGGCTGGCTGTTCCAGCCCATCTTCTCTTCCTTGCGGCCGAAGCTGATGCCCGGCAGGTCCGACGGCACTGCAATGGCGCTGACGCCACCTGCACCGGCACCGCCGGTACGCGCCATCACCACCAGCAGTTCGGTGGCACCGGCGCCGGAGATGAAGGCCTTGGCGCCGTTCAGCACGTAGAAGTCGCCATCGCGCACGGCGGTGGTCTTCAGCGAGGCCGCATCGGAACCGGCGCCCGGCTCGGTCAGGCAGTACGAGGCCAGCTTGTTGCCCGAAGACAGGTCGGTGCCCCACGCATCGCGGAGTGCCGGCTGGCCCCACGTGGACACCATCCACGAGGCCATGTTGTGGATGCTGATGTAGGCCGCGGTCGACGGATCGACGTTGGCGAGCTCCTCGATGACGACGGCGGCGTCCAGTCGGCTCAGGCCGCTGCCGCCCACTTCCGGGTCCATGTACAGACCGCAGAAGCCCAGTTCACCGGCCTTGGCGATCGCCTCGCGCGGAAAGATGCCCTCCGCATCCCATCGCGCGGCGTGTGGCGCCAGTTCGGCCTGTGCGAAGTCGCGCGCAGCCTCGCGGTACGCCTGCTGCGCTTCTTCCAGTTCCGTCGTCATCGAGTGGCTCATGGCTGCTCCTGCCGTTACTTCAGGCTGATCGTGGTGTTGACGCCGTGGCTCAGCGTTTCGTCATCGAACCAGCGCGCGGTGACCGTCTTGGTCTGGGTGTAGAACAGCACCACCTGCTTGCCGTACGGGCCCAGGTCGCCCAGCTTGGACGCGCGCGAACCGGTGAACGAGAACAACGGCACCGGCACCGGGATCGGCACGTTGATGCCGACCTGGCCGACGTCGATGTCTTCCTGGAACTTGCGCGCGGCGGCGCCGGACTGGGTGAACAGTGCGGTGCCGTTGCCGTTGGGGTTGCTGTTGACCATCGCGATGGCGTCTTCCAGCGTTTCCGCTTCGAGGATGACCAGCACCGGCCCGAAGATTTCTTCCTGGTAGATGCGCATGTCGGGGGTGACACCGGCAAAGATGGTCGGGCCGACGAAGTTGCCCTTCTCGAAGCCATCGACCTGCGGCTTGCGGCCATCGAGCACCAGCTTGGCGCCCTGCTCCACGCCCGAGGCGATCAGGCCTTCCACGCGCTCGCGGGCGCTGCAGGAAATGACCGGGCCGACATCGGTGCCGGCCACGGTGCCGCCGCTGACCTTCAGGGTCTTGGCCTTGGTCACCAGATCCTGCACCCAGTTGCGTGCTTCACCGACCAGCACCAGGGTGGAGGCGGCCATGCAGCGCTGGCCAGCGGCGCCGAAGGCAGCACCGACCATCGCATTGAGGGTCTGTTCCTTGTTGGCG
The DNA here is from genome assembly GCF_010608305.1 of Stenotrophomonas sp. AS012628. Taxonomy (NCBI): domain Bacteria; kingdom Pseudomonadati; phylum Pseudomonadota; class Gammaproteobacteria; order Lysobacterales; family Lysobacteraceae; genus Stenotrophomonas; species Stenotrophomonas sp. AS012628. The sequence goes on from NZ_VMBJ01000046.1 coordinate 28,451, forward strand.
TCCGGCAGCACCACAGCGTGGTTCTTGGCGCCCATCATGCACTGCACGCGCTTGCCGGCCAGCGAGGCGCGGTTGTAGACGTGGGTGCCGACGCGGGTGGAACCCACGAACGACACAGCCTTGATGTCCGGGTGGTCGCAGATCGCGTTGACCACTTCCTCGCCACCGTGGACGACGTTCAGCACACCCTTCGGAATGCCGGCTTCCAGCGCCAGTTCGACCAGGCGCATGGTGACCATCGGGTCCTGCTCGGACGGCTTGAGAATGAAGGTGTTGCCGGTGGCGATGGCCATCGGGAACATCCACAGCGGGATCATCGCCGGGAAGTTGAACGGGGTGATGCCGGCGCACACGCCCAGCGGCTGCATGATCGTGTAGGTATCCACGCCATTGGCCACGTTGTTGGCCAGCTCGCCCAGCTGCAGGTTGCCGATGGCGGCGGCGTGCTCGACCACTTCCAGGCCACGGAACACATCGCCTTCGGCGTCCGGCAGGGTCTTGCCCTGTTCGGCGGTGAGGATGTGGGCCAGCTCGCTCATGTGCTCGCGGATCAGCTGCTGGTACTTCAGGAAGATGCGTGCACGGGTGCCGATCGGGGTCTTGCGCCAGGTCTTGAAGGCTTCCTTGGCGGCGGCGACGGCGGCGTCCACTTCGCCGGTGGTGGCGAACGGCACCTTGGCCAGCACGTCCTGGGTGGCCGGATTGATCACGTCCTGCCAGTGGGAGGTGGCCGATTCGATGAACTGGCCATCGATCAGCATGCGGATACGGGGCGCTGCAACAGTCATGATGACAATCCCACGGGCTCGAAAGATGCTTGGCATTATTCACAGCACCCACCTCGATTTCCGGGCTGAATCCGCTTAATCTGGCCAACACGCCAGACGATTCATGTTAATTCTGTGAATTATTCAGCCACCCAGCGACAACTTGGCCTGCGCCTGCTGCGGCTGCGCGAGCAGCGTGGTTACAGCCAGGCCGACCTGGCACGTGCGCTGGGGCTGTCGGCCAGCTACCTGAACCAGATCGAGCGTAACAAGCGCCCGTTGACGCCGGCGGTGCAGAAGAAGCTGGGTGAGGTGTTGGGCAACGTTTCCTCGCTGTTCGACGAAGATGAGCCCGCCGCACTGCAGGAGGCACTGGGCGAGACCCTGCGCGACCTGGGCCTGGCGGAGGTGAGCGCGACCGAGCTGCGCGCCTTGGCCGGCAACCTGCCGCAGGTCAGCCGCGCCCTGCTGGACCTGCATCGGCGCCACCTGGCGCTGCGCGAACATGCCGCCGCCCTGGAATTCCAGCTGGGCGAGCCGGGTGCCGGCAGCACCCTGCCCGCCGGTGACCAGGTGCGCGAGTTCTTCAACCGCATGCACAACCACATCCCCGAGCTGGACGAACTGGCCGAGCGCCTGTTCGCCGAGTGGGGGCTGTCGCCCGGGCATGTGGCACCACGCCTGCGCCAGCTGCTGGCCGACCGCCATGGCGTGCTGGTGGAAGTGGCGGCGCTGCAGGCCGGGCGCGAGAAGCGCCAGTTCGATGCCGGTGCACGGCGGCTGTGGCTGCCCGATTACCTGGAACCGGGCCAGCAGGCATTCCAGATGGCCGCCGAACTGGCCCTGCACGGCTACCTGCCGCAGATCGATGCGGTGGTGGCGCGTGCCGGCTTCACCGATGAGGCACGCATCGCGCAGGCGCGCATCGGCCTGTCGAACTATTTCGCCGGCGCGCTGGTGATGCCGTACATGCGCTTCCTGCGTGCGGCCGAGGCCAGCAGCTACGACATCGAACTGCTGGCGCATCAGTTCGGCGTCGGCTTCGAGGCGGTGTGCCATCGGCTGAGCACGCTGGCACGGCGCAGTGCGCCGGGGCTGCCGTTCTTCTTCATCCGCGTGGACCGTGCGGGCAATGTGTCCAAGCGCCATTCGGCCACCGATTTCCATTTCTCGCAGGTGGGTGGGTCGTGCCCGCTGTGGATCGTCTACGAGGCGTTCAACCAGCCCGGGCGCATCCTTACGCAGACGGCGCGCATGCCCGATGGGCGCCGCCATTTCTGGCTGGCGCGGCAGGTCAGCAGCGGGCCGGTGGGGCATGGCCAGCCGCGCAAGACCTTCGCGGTGGCGCTGGGCTGCGACCTGCAGCATGCCGAGCGGCTGGTGTATTCGCTGGGGCTGGATGTGCAGAGCCCGGGCAATTCGGTGTCGATTGGCCCGGGCTGCCGGGTGTGCCCGCGCGAGGACTGCATGCAGCGCGCGTTCGCGCAATTGCCGGGGCGGTAGGGTTGGTTCGGCAGGGCTGCGCCCTGCACCTGCCGAAGCCGAAGCCGAAGCCGAAGCAACAGCAACAGCAAAAGCTGGCATTCCGTGGGATGGCGGGGCGGTGTCGGATTGCGGGGACGCCGTGAACCCGTCCCTGGGGGCTTGGCCGCGGCATCCATGCCGCGGACACCCCGCAATCCGACACCACCCCGCCTTCGACAGTTTCCTTCCATCTGTCGGAACGACGTATTGCTCTGGTAGGTGTCGACCTTGGTCGACACGCTTGATCCACGCCATGCGTGGATGTTCTTCGATGAACGTTCGAAATATTCGATTTCGATGGGGTTCCATCCACGCAAGGCGTGGATCTACTACCGGGTCAGTAGATCGGCGTCACCTTCATCTGCGGCAACGGACGCGGTGCGCCGTCGGTGAGGTCGGGGCCGAGGTCCTCCCAGCTGCGACCCTGTTCGACCATCAACCCCCACAGCTGCTGCGAGGCCAGCCGCTTGTCTTCCGAACCCAGCTTGTATGACGGTGGCGTCGGCTGGCCAGTGGCAACCATCGCGTACGCCGCGCGGTAGGCCAGCACCTGCTGCGCCGGGTCATCGGTGCGCGCCACTTCCAGCGTGTAGCGCTGGTAGGCCGAGGCCAGGTTGCGCCAGCGGATCCAGTAGTGGTTCTCGAACGAGAATGAGCAGAAGCGCGCGCCCGCCAGGCTGCCCTTGTCGGCGATGCGGGTCAGCACCTCCTGCGGCATGTCCAGGTTCATGCCGCCTTCGTCGCCCTGCAGGCTGACGTGCACGATGCGGTCGCGGTAACCCGGCGCGCGCGCCTGCAGCAGATCGCGCCAGTTCTGCATGGTCGCCACCACCGCGAACAGGAAACGCCCCAGTTCCGCGGCCGCCAGCGGCGTGGCGATCGACTGATAGGTGCGCTGCCAGCCATGACGGTTTTCGGTGGGCAGGAACACCGCGTGTTCCAGCGACTGGCGGCCGCTGCTGCCGTGGCTCACCTCTTCAGCGTGCTGCGGGTAGACCAGGTTGATGGCGAAGGTCGGCCAGCGCGGCAAGGCGGCATCGAACAGATGGATCGGGAAGTTGCTGCTGATGCCGCCATCGGAGAACCAGCAGATGCGGAAGGCGGTGATCACCGGGCCACAGGTCTGCCCGGCACTGGTCAGCCCTTCCATGCTGTCGGCCACGTTGTGCTCCTGGTCGGCGGCAGGCGCGGTGGGTTCGCAGCGACGCTCGCGCCGCGAGGGCTCATGCAGCGGCACCGCGCTGATCAGCAACGGGAAGCTCAGGCTCATGCGCGTGGCCACCAGCACCGGCAGCTTCGGGCCCTGCGGCAGGTGGTAGTACCGTCGCCCCTCCACCTCCAACGGCGGGCTAGCTTGATCCACCAGCCACTGCACCACGCTGGCCGGGAACAGCTGCTCGAACTCCTCGCGCAGGAACCAGAACTGCGCGCCACCCAGCGGCAGCGTACGCGGCTCGTTGTGCGACACGCAGGTGGTGATCATCTGCAGGCTGATCGCATGCGGGCTGTCCGGCTCGCCGGCATAGCGCGGTGCATCGTGCAGGTCGGCGAAGGTAAGCGGTGCATCCAGCGGCTTGCCGGACAACTGCTGCAGGCACTCGTGCAGCCACTCGGTCAGTGCCGGAGTGCGTGCATCGCGGCCGAGTCCACTGCACAGGCCCAGCAGGTTGCGCCGCGCCACACGCGCGACCCGCAGCGCGGCACCGGCCACGCCGGCACCGTACGCGCACAGCAGCGACGGCAGCAGCGTGGCGGCCACGCCGCTCCAGCCACCGCCCCACCAGCCCAGGCCGAGCAGCAGCGCCAGCGACACCAGCACTTCCAGCGGCGCGATCTCGAACACGGCAACGGCCAGGCACAGCAGCTTGTGCGGCAGGCGGGCATTGCCGGTCAGCACCACCAGCAGCCGATAGGCCGCACGCGCGCCCCGTGCCGGCTGGAACAGGCTGTAGATGAAGCCGCGCCGCGACAGCTGCGCCGACACCGCCGACAACCCGCCATAGCCGGCATCGCCAGGCAGGTGTTCGCCCGCCTGCTGGCGGCGATCACCGCAGGCCGCCGCAGCCGCCACCGCCGCAGCAATAGCGCCGGCCGAGGTGCCGCCGATGCTCTTGAAGCGATACTCGCGCGCCAGCGCCAGTACCGCATTGGGGTACACGATGCCGCTGGTGATGCCGCCTTTCATGACCAGATCGCAGTACTTCGCCGCCACGAGCCACCTCCCGTCTGTCGACGCACAGTATGGCAAGAGGGGCTCTCACAGCCTGAGAAACGAGCCACAGCCCTGCGCTTTGATTGGCCCTTGACCATTGGCCTCGACGCGTCCACCGTGGGCGCGCCGAAGGTATCCCTGCCGTGGCTGGATGGCGGCCGGGATTTAAACGGGAATCCGGTGAAGGCGCCTCGCGCGCCCATTCCGGAGCTGCCCCGCAGCGGTGAATGGAAACGAATCCTGCCAACAGCACTGGGCTCGCGCCTGGGAAGCGGCAGGTAGTAGGTGGGCTGCGGCCCGTGTCCATCAGCCCGAATACCGGCCCCGGCCGGGGGACACGACCGTCCCCTGATTCGACCTGGAATCTCCGCGGGGAGGTTGCCGGGGCCGTCGTTGTCCTGCGCGTGCAGGCGATGCGGCCGCGCGCGTCCTGTTCACGGTATCCGGCCAGACCTGTTCACCCACGCGCTGATGCATGGGCCACCGCCGTTGCCGGCGGTCCATGCGGTACCTGACGATGACCGAGCTCCAACGCCCTACCCTGACCCTGCCCGCCGACGGCAAGCGCCTGCTGCTGCATTCATGCTGCGCGCCCTGCTCCGGCGAAGTGATGGAGGCGATCACCGCCTCCGGGATCGACTACGCGATCTTCTTCTACAACCCCAACATCCACCCGGTGAGGGAATACGAGCTGCGCAAGCAGGAGAACATCCGCTTCGCCGAGCAGCACGACATCCCGTTCATCGACTGCGACTACGACACCGACAACTGGTTCAGCCGTGCGCGCGGCATGGAGAACGAGCCCGAACGCGGCATCCGCTGCACGATGTGCTTCGACATGCGTTTCGAGCGCACTGCGCTGTACGCGCACGAACACGGCTACGACACCATCAGTTCTTCGCTGGGCATCTCGCGCTGGAAGAACATGGCGCAGATCAACGACTGCGGCATCCGCGCCGCGTCGCGCTACGAGGGCCTGCAGTACTGGGACTACAACTGGCGCAAGGGCGGCGGTGCCAGCCGCATGATCGAGATCAGCAAGCGCGAGCAGTTCTACCAGCAGGAGTACTGCGGCTGCGTGTACTCGCTGCGCGATGCCAACCGCCATCGCCGCGAGAACGGCCGGGAACGGATCAAGATCGGCCTGCTGTACTACGGGCAGGACGCTGGGACGCCGCAGGACGATTGACCTGTGCCGCCGGGGCGGCCACGCTGGTCGCCCCTTTACGTTGTAGTGGATCTGCCATGACCGCCCTGCCCGCCGACGTCGCCCTGCTGGTGATCGACCTGCAGCCGGACTTCATGCCCGGCGGTACGCTGGCCTGCGATCAGGGCGATGCGCTGGTGGCACCGATTGCCGATCTGCTGGCGCAGCGCCGCTACCGCACCGTGGTGGCGACACAGGACTGGCACCCGGCCGACCATGCCTCGTTCGCCAGCCAGCATCCTGGCCAACGCCCCTTCGAGAGCATCCTGCTGCACGCGCAGCCGCAGACCCTGTGGCCGGACCACTGCGTGCAGGGCAGCGCCGGTGCCGCCCTGCACCCGGATGTGGACTGGACCGTGGCCGACCTGATCCTGCGCAAGGGCACGCGCCAACAGGTGGATTCGTACAGCGCCTTCCGCGAGAACCATGGCCCCGATGGCGAGCGCCCAGCTACCGGCCTGGCCGGCTGGCTGCACGAGCGCCGCATCCGCGAAGTGCATGTGTGCGGCCTGGCCCGCGACTACTGCGTACTGTGGAGCGCGCAGGACGCGGTGAAGTCCGGCTTCCGGGTGAAGTTCCTGTGGGAGCTGACCCGGCCGGTGACCGAGGCCAACGATACGATGGTGCGCGAGGCGCTGGGCAAGGCGGGGATCGCGATCGCCTGACGGGCGACCGCCGGGCATGGCCCGGCGCTACCGCGCACGTCGCTTATGCCGCTTGCGCGCTCCTGCCCACGACAACACAATCGATTCATCCAGCCCCCCAACTACGCCCCCCTACAGATCGCGGGACGGCCGAACCGGGGGCTTTTCACTGGATGAAATCAGGATTCGGTAGTGCCGGGCCATGCCCGGCGGACGCGGGATGGGCGATTACCGGAACACCACCGTTCGGTGCCCATTGAGCAGGATGCGGTGCTCCACATGGCGGCGCACCGCGCGCGCCAGCACCAGCGATTCGGTATCGCTGCCCAGCCGTACCAGTTCGCGCGGCGCCATCGCGTGGTCCACGCGGGCCACGTCCTGTTCGATGATCGGGCCTTCGTCCAGATCCTCGGTGACGTAGTGCGCGGTGGCACCGATGATCTTGACCCCGCGCGCGTGCGCCTGGTGATACGGCTGCGCGCCCTTGAAGCTGGGCAGGAAGCTGTGGTGAATGTTGATCGCACGGCCGGCCAGTGCGCGGCACAGCGTGGGCGACAGGATCTGCATGTAGCGCGCCAATACCACCAGATCGATGCGCTCGCGCTCGACCAGGTCGATGATCTGCTGCTCCTGCACCGCACGCGTATCGGCGGTCACCGGCAGATGGTGGAACGGCACCTGGTAGGACGCGGCCAATGGCGCGAAATCGGCGTGGTTGGACGCCACTGCCGCGATGTCGACTTTCAACTGGCCGCTGTGGGCACGGAACAGCAGATCGTTGAGGCAGTGCCCCTGCTTGCTGACCAGCACCAGCAGGCGTGCGCGGCGGCGGCCGTCGTGCAGCTGCCAGTCCATGCCGAAGTCGGCCGCCAACGTGGCCATGGCGGTGTGCACCGTGTCCAGCGGCAGGCTGGCATCGCGGTCGAAATGCACGCGCAGGAAGAAGCGGCCGCTCTCCTCGTCGCCGAACTGCTGGGCGTCGAGGATGTTGCAGCCGTGGTCGAACAGCAGGCCGGACACGCGGTAGACGATACCGGTACGGTCGGGGCAGGACAGGGTAAGGATGGAATCGGGGCGCATCGCCACAGTGTAGGGCAGCGCCCTGCCCAGCGGCCGGATGATCACGGATGCAACCGACCTGCTTGGTTCAGTCCCAAGCGATACTTGGAACTCCCCGTGGCAAGCTGGTCGGTCATGAACCTGTTGCAACTGATCCGCAGCTTCACCCGCACCGCAGAGACCGGCAGCATTGCTGCCGCGGCCCGCATCCTTGGCATCAGCGCCACCGCAGTCGGCCAGAACATCAACCGGCTGGAGGCGCATCTGGGGGTACGGTTGCTGAACCGAAGTACGCGCCAGCTGGCCCTCAGCGAGGCCGGCACGCTGTACCTGGCGCAGGTGCGCCACATCGAAGCCGACCTGGCGCGCGCGCAGGCGATGGTCACCTCCGGTGACATCGAACCGGCCGGGCCGCTGCGCATCGCCAGCAGCAGCGCGTTCGGCCGCCATGTGCTTGCCCCCTTGCTGCCGTCGCTGCAGCAGCGCTACCCGCAACTGCAGCTGGAGCTGCGCCTGACCGACCGCGCCGTGCAGCATGGCCCGGAAGCGGTGGATGCCAGCATCCGCATCGGTGCGCAGCTGGAAGATGGCGTGGTCGCACGGCAGCTGGCACGCGTGCCCTTCGTGTTCTGTGCCTCGCCGGCCTATCTGAAAGCGCACGGCACCCCGCAGCAGCCCTCCGAGCTGAGCGGTCATCGCGGGCTGCTGCACCGCTTCCCCACCGATGGCCGGCCGCTGCGCTGGGGCCTGCTGAAGGATGGCCAGCGCGTGGACGCCGCACTGCCGCCGAGCATGGTCTGCGATGACATCGATGCACTGGCAACGCTTGCCGCGACCGGTGCCGGCATCACCCGGCTGGCCGCATTCGTGGCCGAGCCCTACCTGCGCGATGGCCGCCTGCAGGCGGTGTTCGGCGCCGACACGGCGTGGCGCCCGGAGCCGATGGAGGTCTATTTCTGCGTCAGCGACCGCCGCGACTTCACCGCCAAGATCCGCGCGCTGTTCGAGCACCTGCAGGCCGGCATGGCGCCGGCCTGGCGGGTGTGAGCCTCAGCGCGCCTTGAACACGCCGCGCGCGTCGCGCGGCTCGCAGCGCAGGTACTGCGGCGCCGGTTCCACGCTGTCGCGCAGCGCGGCGGCGGCATGCCACGGCCAGCGCGGGTCGTAGAGGATGCCGCGCGCCAGGGCCACGGCATCGGCGTGGCGATGGCGCAGGATCGATTCGGCCTGCTCGGGCTCGGTAATCATGCCCACAGCGATGACCGGCATGCGCACCTTGGCCTTGATTGCCGCCGCGAACGGCACCTGGTAGCCCGGACCGACGGTGATCTTCTGGCGCTCGTCCAGGCCGCCGCTGGAGACATGCAGGAAATTGCAGCCGCGCGCGTCCAGCACCTGGCCCAGCGCTTCGCTCTGCACCAGATCCCAACCACCGTCGACCCAGTCGCTGGCGGAAATGCGTACACCCACGGCGACCTTGTCGGACACTACCGCACGCACCGCGTCGAACACTTCCACCAGCAGGCGCAGGCGGTTCGGCAGCGAGCCACCATAGCCATCGGTGCGGCGGTTGCTCAGCGGCGACAGGAACTGGTGCAGCAGATAGCCGTGCGCGGCATGCAGCTCGATCAGTTCGAAGCCCAGGCGCTCGGCGCGCACCGCACTGGCGGCGAAGGCGGCGATAACCTCGGCGATGCCGGCCTCGTCCAGTTCCTGCGGTGCCGGATCGCCGGCATGGAACGGCAGCGGCGACGGCGCCACGGTGGACCAGCCACGCGCATCATCGGCTGGCAACTGGCCGCCGCCGTCCCACGGGCGCTTCACCGAGGCCTTGCGGCCGGCGTGGCCGAGCTGGATGCCCAGCGGCATCGGCGACCAGCGGCGGACGCTGGCCAGCACCTGTGCCAACGCGGCTTCGGTACCGTCGTCCCACAGGCCCAGATCGGCCCAGCTGATGCGGCCGCGCGGCTCGACCGCGGTGGCTTCCAGGATCAGCAGGCCAGCGCCCGACTGCGCCAGGTTGCCCAGGTGCATGGCGTGCCAGTCGCTGGCGCGACCGTCTTCGGCGGAGTACTGGCACATCGGCGCGATGACGATGCGGTTGGACAGGGTCAGGGGGCCGAACGAAATCGGCGAGAACAGCTGGCTCAAGACGGTGATGAACGACGTAGGGGGTGCGTATTGCACCGCCGCGCGGCTCGCGGATCAACCATCTGGATGGATCGCTGTTTCGCGGGGACGCATGATGGGTAGCGCCGGGCCATGCCCGGCGAACGTGCGGCGCGGCACCCCGTTTCCGCCGGGCATGGCCCGGCGCTACCCGGTAACGAGCCCTGCAAGCGCCTCAGCGCAGTCCCGCTCATCCTTGAACTGCAGCAGGTCGTCGGCACGGGTGCGGCCGCGGTTCAGCGCCGCCACCGGCAGCCCTGCCCTGGCCGCCGCCTGCACGAAGCGGAAACCGGAATAGACCATCAGCGAAGAACCCACCACCAGCACGGCGTCTGCCTGCTGCAGGTGCTCATGCACCGCTGCCACGCGTTCACGGGGCACGTTTTCGCCGAAGAACACCACGTCCGGCTTCAGCAGGCCGCCGCAGGACGGGCAATCGGGCACCACGAAGCTGGAGAAATCGGTCTCCAGATCGGCATCGCCATCCGGGGCGATACCGGCCTCCAGCGCGTCCCAGCCCGGATTGGCGTCCAGCAGGCGCTGCTGGAAGTCCTCGCGGCCGCTGCGGCGTTCGCAGCCCATGCAGCGCACCCGATCCAGTCGGCCATGCAGGTCGATCACGTTGCGGCTGCCGGCCCGCTGGTGCAGGCCGTCCACGTTCTGGGTCAGCAGCACCTGCAGCTTGCCGCGGCTTTCCAGGGCAGCCAGGGCCTGGTGGGTGCCATTGGGCCGGGCCAGGCCGAAGCGCGGCCAGCCCAGCAGGCTGCGCGCCCAGTAGCGCTGGCGGGTGGCCACCTCGCCCAAGAAGGCCTGGTAGGTCACCGGCGGCGTGCGTTTCCACTGGCCGTCGGTATCCCGGTAATCGGGAATGCCCGAGGCGGTGCTGCAGCCAGCGCCGGTCAGCACGAACAGGCGCTGGGCGCGGTCGATGAAGTCGGTCAGTGGCGGGGTCATGGCTGCCAGATGGGGGCGCGGCGGCGCCCCCGCAAGCGCCGGTCCGTTGGCCGGGTCAGGCCGCCGGCAGCGGTGGCACCGCGATCGGGTGGCCTTCCTCGTCCAGCGCGATCATCACGAAGTGGCCGCGGGTACACAGCTTGCGCTCGCCGCTATGCAGGTCTTCGGCGACCAGCTCCACCTCGACCTTCATCGAGCTGCGGCCGACTTCGACGATGCGGCCGATGGTCTCGACCATCTGGCCGATGCGGATCGGCAGCTTGAAGTCGACCTGGTCGCTGCGCGCGGTCACCACCGTGCGGCGCGAATAGCGGGCGGCGGCCAGGAAGGCCGCCTTGTCCATCCACGCCAGTGCCTGCCCACCGAACAGGGTGCCGAGGTGGTTGGTGTGGTTCGGGAAGACGATTTCGGCCATGCGCACTTCGGTGGGCGGCACGGTCTCGGGGATCGGGGTCATGGGGGTGCTTCGGTGTGTGGGGTCCGGTAATTTTATGCGACCGGCGTGACGGCCATCGGAACGCATGTGCAATGGCCACCTGGCAGCGGTGCCTGCGCAGGCCCCGCCCATGGCAGGCGCTACACTGCGCCACGCCCACCGCCAGGACCACCCATGCCCGCCACTTCCGACCTTCTGGCCTTTGCACTGCTCTCGCTGGCCATGGTGATCACGCCCGGGCCGAACATGATCTACGTCATCTCGCGCTCGATCTGCCAGGGGCCGATGGCGGGACTGATCTCGCTGGGCGGGGTGGCGCTGGGCTTCGTGTTCTACATGCTGTGCGCGGCGCTGGGCATCACCGCCCTGCTGATGACGGTACCGTTCGCCTACGACGCGCTGCGCATTGGCGGCGCGCTGTACCTGCTGTACCTGGCCTGGCAGGCGCTCAAGCCGGGTGGCCGTTCGCCGTTTGCAGTGCGCGACCTGCCGCAGGACAGCCCGCGCAAGTTGTTCACGATGGGCTTCCTGACCAATCTGCTGAACCCCAAAGTGGCGGTGATGTATCTGTCGCTGCTGCCGCAGTTCCTGCACCCGGACAGCGAAGGCAGCGTGCTGATGCAGTCGATCGTGCTGGGCTCCACCCAGATCCTGGTCAGTGTCAGCGTGAATGGCATGATCGCGCTGACCGCTGGCAGCATCGCCGGCTTCCTGGCCGCGCACCCCACCTGGCAGATGGTGCAGCGTTGGGTGATGGGCACGGTACTGGCCGGGCTGGCGGTGCGCATGACGGTGGAAGGGCGGCGATAGCCGCTCTTTGTAGAGTCGGGCCATGCTTGTATGTTCCTCCCGGCTCCTACGCTGTATGT
>NZ_VMBJ01000047.1:0-39492 GCF_010608305.1 Stenotrophomonas sp. AS012628
AGGCTTGACCACGAACATAGGATCTCGACTCTACATGGCGTTCGCATCTGCGTATCATTCGCATTTGATATCCCGATGCCGGAGCCCCGCGTGACCCAACGTTCCCCCATGCACCCGACCGGACGCCTGTTCGCAGCGGTCGCTTTCATCGAGGCCGTGACCTGGGCCGGCCTGCTCATCGGCATGTGGATGAAATACGGCCCCATGACCAACGTGGCGCTGGTGAAGCTGTTCGGGCCCCTGCACGGCGTGGCCTTCCTGGTGTACGTGGCGGTCACGCTGTTTGCGGCGGTGCGCCTGCGCTGGCCGTGGTGGGCCAGTGCCCTGGCCCTGCTGGCGGCCATCCCGCCGTTGGTGACGCTGCCGCTGGAGTGGTGGTTCAAGCGCCGTGGCCTGCTGGGCCTGCGTGCAATGCGCTGAACCCACTGTTGCATGCCCATTCAAGAGAATGGGTATCAAATGCAAATACGAGCCGTTATCATTTGAGGGTGGCATCCGGTCCTGAGTGGGGCGGGTGCCGGGTGGGGCGTGCAGACGCGCCCGGCCAATCCTTTCCTGTTACGGCTGGTGTTTCATGCACGCACGTCCCGTCGTTCCCGGCTTGCCGGCGCTGGTGTTGGCTGCCCTGATCGGCACCATAGCGATGATGTCCTTCGTCGCTGTGATCGGCCCGGTGGTCCGCATGCTCGGCCTGTCCGAGTGGCATGCCGGCCTGTCGGTCACCGCCGCAGGCGTGCTGTGGATGCTGGCCGCGCGCCCCTGGGGCCAGCTCAGCGACCGCATCGGCCGCAAACGCGTGCTGATGCTGGCGATGAGCGCCTACACCGTCGTCTATATCGCGCTGGCGGTGTTCATCGATGTCGCCCTGCAGGCAGTGCCGCCGGTGCTGGTGTCAGTGCTGGTGCTGGTCGGTGCGCGTGGCCTGATCGGCCTGTTCTACGCGGCTGTGCCTCCTACCGCAGCGGCGCTGATCGCCGACAGGGCACCCACCGGACAGCGTGCAAAATTCCTCGCCCGCCTGGGCAGTGCCAACGCGCTGGGCATGGTGCTCGGCCCGGCCGCCGCGGGCTGGCTGGCCTATACGAACCTGTCGCTGGCGCTGTACGTGGCCGCGCTGCTGCCGTTGCTGGCACTGGCATTGCTGGCCTGGCGGCTGCCGGCTACACCGCCCGTGGTGGGCGCGTCCGCACAGCGCCGCACGCCGATGAGCCGCCTCGACCCACGCCTGCGCCTGCCACAGCTGGCGGCGTTCATCGCGATGGTCTCGGTGACCATCGCGCAGGTCACGGTCGGCTTCTTCGCGATCGATCGCCTGGGCCTGGATGCGGCGGCTGGTGCACGCATGGCCGGCATTGCACTCACCGCCGTTGGCGTCGGCCTGATCCTGGCGCAGGCGCTGGTGATGAAGCTGGAGGTGCATCCACGTCGCTGGATCGTCCTCGGCGCTCTCATTTCCGGCATCGGCTTCACTTCGGTGGCGGGCGTGCAGCAGGCCTGGCAATTGCCTGCGGCGTATGCGCTGGCTGCGTTCGGCATGGGCTTCGTATTCCCCTCGTTCCAGGCGCTGGCCGCCGATGCGGTAGAGGCGCACGAGCAGGGCGCCGCCGCAGGCACCGTGGCGGCCGCGCAAGGGCTGGGCATGGTGGCCGGGCCGATGCTCGGCACGCTGTTGTATCGCGGCGGGCCAAGCCTGCCTTACCTGCTGGTGGGCGCGCTGCTGCTGTTGCTGTGCGCGCTGGCCGCAGCGCATCGGATGAAGGAGACCCCATGAACGATTCCCTGATGCAGGGCGCGTGGCCGGAGGCTGCGCCAGCACCACAGGAGAGCACCGACGACGCGTCGCTGTTCCTGCTGCGGCATGCCGGCCAGCACGTGCACGCCCGCGGTTGCCGCGCCACGTTGCCAGCCGGTGCACTGGCGACGTTGGCAGAGCGCGTTTCGGAGTTCTTTGCCCAGCAGCGTGGCGGCCCGGGCCTGCTGGTTGGCGCGGTGCCGTTCGAGCCGCGTGCCGACGATGCGCTGTACCAGCCCGAGCGCCTGCTGCCGGCGCTGGCACTGCAGCCGCAGGCCGCACCGCCGCTGGACGGCGCCCTGCGGGCCGAACCTGTGCCGCAGGACTATGCCGCTGCAGTCGCTGCGGCAGTGCAGGCCTTGCGTGCGCCCGAGCAGAACCTGCATAAGGTGGTGCTGGCGCGCAGCCTGCTGGCACGCACCCGCCAGGCGCTTTCTCCGGACGTGCTGCTGGCACGCCTGGGCGCGGATCCGTCGGTGGCGACCTACGCGGTGCCGCTTCCGGTGGAGCTGGGCCAGGCACCGGCCTGGCTGGTCGGTGCGACGCCGGAGCTGCTGCTGCGCAAGCGCGGCGCCGAACTGTTGTCGCATCCGTTGGCGGGTTCCGCGCGGCGCAGTGCCGATGCCGCCGAGGACGAGCGTGCGGCGCAGGCGCTGCTGGCCTCGACCAAGGACCACGACGAGCACCGCCACGTGGTCGAAGCCATCGTCGAAGGCCTGGCGCCGTACTGCAGCCACATCGATGCACAGCCGCGCCCGGTGCTGCATGCCACCGCCAGCATGTGGCACCTCGGCACCCGCATCCACGCCACCCTGAAGGATCCGCAGACATCGGCGGCCGAGCTGTTGGCACAGCTGCATCCCACGCCGGCGGTCTGCGGTACGCCGCGGTTGGCGGCGCTGCAGCGCATCCGCGAGCTGGAACCTGTACCGCGTGGCTTCTATGCCGGCGCCGTGGGTTGGTTGGACGCGCAGGGTGACGGCGACTGGTACGTGGCGATCCGCTGCGCGCGCCTGCAGGGCACGCAACTGCGCCTGTATGCCGGTGCCGGCATCGTCGCCGAGTCGCACCCCGAGGCCGAGGTGGCTGAAACCGCAGCGAAGTTTGCTGCCCTGTTGAACGCGCTGGGTGTCCATGAATCCGCGCCCGCCATCGAGCCTGCCGCATGAATGCTTCCGTTGAATCCTCCCGCCTGCCACTGCAGCAGGTGTGGCCCGACGCGCTGGTGGCGCGCTATCGCGAGGCCGGTCACTGGCGTGGCGAGACCTTCCCGGCGTTCCTGCGCGACCGTGCAGAACGCTATGCCGATGACATCGCGGTGGTCGCCGGCGACGTCCGCCTGAGCTATGCACAGCTGTGGCACGAGGCCGGGCGGATCGGCGCCGGCCTGTTGGCGCTGGGCCTGCAGCCAGGGGGGCGGGTGCTGGTGCAGCTGGGCAACACGGCAGGCTTCATCACCACGGTCTGTGGCCTGTTCCGTGCCGGGCTGGTGCCGGTGTACGCGTTGCCGGCGCACCGCATCACCGAGCTGGTGCACTTCGCCAGCAAGGCCGAAGCCAGTGCCTACATCACCACGGCACTGCACGACGGCTTCGATCACCGCGGGCTGGCGCGGGCGCTGCAGGCCGAGGTCCCGGCGGTTCGCCATGTGGTGATCGACGGCGATGCGGCGGAGTTCGTCGCGCTGGAGGCGCTGCAGGGCGATCGCAGCCAGCTGCCGGTCGATCCGGACCCGCAATCGGTAGCGTTCCTGCAGATTTCCGGAGGCAGCACCGGGCTGTCCAAGCTGATTCCGCGTACCCACGACGACTACATCTACTCGTTCCGCGCCAGCAATGACCTCTGCGGCATAGACCGCGACAGCGTCTACCTGGTCGCGCTGCCGGCTGCGCACAACTTCCCGATGAGCTCGCCCGGCTTCTTCGGCGCGCTGTACGCCGGTGCCCGCGTGGTGCTCAGCCCCGGCCCCGGACCGGATGCGGCCTTCCCGCTGATCGCACGGGAGCGGGTGACCTGCTGTGGCCTGGTGCCGCCGCTGGCGTTGCTGTGGGCGCAGGCCGCCGCCACCAGCAGGCATGACCTGTCCAGCCTGCAGGTACTGCAGGTGGGCGGCGCCAAGCTGGTGCCGGAAGCCGCGCGGCGGGTGATCGACGGCCTCGGCTGTACCTTGCAGCAGGTATTCGGCATGGCCGAAGGGCTGGTGAACTACACCCGCCTGGATGATCCGGAAGAACTGATCGTGGCCTGCCAGGGGCGACCGATCAGTCCGGATGATGAAGTGCGCGTGGTCGATGACCATGACCAGCCGGTGGCCGAGGGCGAGGTGGGGCATCTACTCACCCGTGGCCCGTACACCATCCGTGGCTACCACAACGATGCGGTGGCCAATGCGCGCTCGTTCACCGACGACGGCTTCTATCGCACCGGCGACCGTGTGCAGCAGCTGCCCGGTGGCTATCTGGTGGTACAGGGCCGTGCGGGTGACCACATCAACCGCGCTGGCGAGAAGATCTCCGCTGAGGAGATCGAGGACCACCTGCTGGCGCACCCGGGTGTGTTCGACGCCGCCGTGGTCTCCATTCCCGATGAGTATCTGGGCGAGCGCAGCTGTGCGTTCGTGATCGCGCAGGGCGAACCGTTCAAGGCCCCGGCACTGAAGGCCTGGATGCGCGGGCGCGGCTTGGCGGCGTTCAAGGTGCCCGACCAGGTCGTGTTCGTCGACAGTTTCGATACCACTGCGGTCGGCAAGATCAGCCGCCGCGAACTGCGCGCGCAATTGCGTGCGCGTCATCTGCAACAGACAGGAGGAACGCGCTGATGGCGCTGCCCCGTATCACCGATTATCCCTTGCCGACTGCCGCCGAACTGCCGCAGGCGCGTGGCCCGTGGCGCCCGCAGCGCGCTCGTGTCGCGCTGTTGGTGCACGACATGCAGCGTTACTTCCTGGCCGCCTTCGACGCCGGTAATGCACCGCTACGGCCGGCCGTGGACAACATCGCACGGCTGCTGGCGCACTGCCGCGCGCACGGCATTCCGGTGTTCTACACCGCCCAGCATGGTGACCAGGATCGCCGTGACCGTGGCCTGCAGGCCGATCTGTGGGGGCCGGGCATGCGCCGCAGCGCCGACCACGAGCCGATCATCGAGGCGCTGGCACCGCAGCCAGGCGAGCACGTGCTGGTGAAGCACCGCTACAGCGCCTTCCAGCGCAGCAACCTGGAGACGCTGATGCGGGTACGTGGGCGCGACCAGCTGCTGGTGACCGGCGTGTACGCCCATATCGGCTGCACCGCGACCGTGGTCGAGGCCTTCCAGCGTGACATCGAGGCCTTCATCGCCGCTGACGCGGTGGCGGACTTCTCGCGTGCCGATCATGATCAGGCGCTGCACTGGATCGCACGCACCAGCGGGGTGCCGATGACCACCGACCAGCTGCTGGAGGTGCTGTGATGGCTGCCACGGGTGAGGTGCTGGATCTGGAGCGGATGCGTGCCGATGTGGCGCGCGTGCTGGAGTGCACACCGGCAGAGATCGGTGACGACGACAACCTGATCGACCTGGACCTGGATTCGATGCGCATGCTCGGCCTGGTCCTGGCCTGGGGCAACACCGGCCTGCCGCTGGAGTTCTCGCAGTTGGCCGAACACACCACGCTGCGCCAGTGGTGGAACGTGGTGCAGACGCTGCAGGCCGCGCAGAGCGCATGAACGCCGTCGCGCTGGCCACGCCGGTGGCATTGACCGAGGCCCAGGCGGGACTGTGGTTCGCACAGCGGCTGGCACCGGACAACCCGTCGTTCAACACGGCACATGCGGTGTGGATCGAGGGGCCATTGGATGTGGCTACGTTCGTCGCAGCGGCAGACCAGGCTGCAATTGAGGCAGAGGCCTTCGCGCTGCGCTTTGCCGAAGGGGCCGATGGCCAGCCGCTGCAGTGGCATGACCCCGCACACGTGCCGTTGCTTTCGGTGCGTGATGTGTCCACCGAGACGGATCCCGCCGCTGCGGCCCGCAACCTGATGCACGCCGACCGGCTGAGCCCGGTCGATCCCACCCGCGACCGGATCAGTCAGCAGGTGCTGCTTGAGCTGGGCGGGCAGCGCTGGGTCTGGTACCTGCGTGTGCATCATCTGGCCACCGATGGTTACGGCATGGCGCTGTTCACTGATCGCGTGTGCGCGTTGTATGCCGGTCGTACCGGTGAGCCACTGCCGGGGCTGACTGGCGTGCTGGCCGATGATGCCGCCTATCGTGCCGACCCGCGCCGCACGCAGGCCGGGCAGTGGTGGCGCGAGCACATGCAGGGGGCACCGGCGGGCGTCGGCCTGGCCGGTACGCTCGCGGCCAGTGACGACGCGCTGCGCTGGGTGCAGCCGCTCGATGCGGCATTCCGTGAGCAGTTGCTGCAGGCATCGGTACGTTGGTTGCAGCCCTGGCCAGACGTGCTGGCCGCGTTGTCGGCCGAGTACCTGCGGCGGATGAGCGCGGCCGATGAAGTGGTGCTGGGCGTGCCCTACATGGGCCGGCTTGGCAACGCGTCGGTACGGGTACCGGCGATGGTGATGAATGTGTTGCCGCTGCGCGTGGCCGCCGGCGAGGGCAGCGTCGAAACCTTTACCCGCAGCCTGGGCCGGCAGCTCAGCCAAGGGCGCAAGCACGGCCTTTACCGAGGCGAGCAACTGCGCCGGGATCTGGGCCTGGTGGGCGCGCAGCAGCGCCTGCACGGTCCCATGGTAAATGTGCAGCCGTTCTACAAGCCGCTGGCGCTGACGGGCGTGCAGGCGACGCTGGAGGTGCTGTGCACCGGGCCGGTGGATGACCTGACGCTGGGCTTCCGCGGCGATGGCCAGCGTCTGCTGGATCTGGAGATCGAGGCCAATCCCGCGCTGTACAGTCGCGAGGATGTCGAGGCGCACGCGGCGCGGTTGCTGCATTTCGTGTCGGCGGCACTGCAGGCTGACGATATCGCAGCCGTACCTCTGGCGACGCCCGAGGAGGCGCAGCAGGTGCTGCACGGTTTCAATGCCACCGCGCACGCGCTGCCGGAGACGACCCTGGTCGAGCTGCTGCAGCAGGGCATGGATCGGGACCCGCACGCGCCGGCACTGGTGTTCGGCGACACTACGCTGGACTACGCAACGCTGGAAGCGCGCAGCTTCGCGCTGGCGGCACAGCTGCGGGCAATGGATGTCGGCCCGGGCAGCGTGGTGGCGGTGGCATTGCCGCGCTCGCTGGAGCTAGTGATCGCTCTGGTCGCGGTGCTGCGAGCAGGCGCGGCCTACCTTCCGCTGGACCTGGCCCATCCCGATGAGCGGCTGGCACGTATTTTCGCGTCGGCACAGCCGGTGTGCGTACTGGCTGCGGCGGACGTATCGGCGCGCGTGGCCGGCGTACCGGTGCTCGCGCCGGAGCAGTGGACTGCGCTGAGTTTTGCCGCACCGTGGGCCGATCCGGCACCTGACGATGCGGCCTACGTGATCTATACCTCCGGCTCGACCGGCGAGCCCAAAGGCGTGGTCATCGAACACCGTGCCATCGTCAACCGCCTGCTGTGGATGCGCGAGCACTACGACATCCGCGCCGATGACCGCGTGCTGCAGAAGACCCCGGCCACCTTCGACGTCTCGGTCTGGGAGTTCTTCCTGCCGCTGCTGTGCGGGGCCACGCTGGTGGTCGCCGGGCCGGACGCGCATCGCGATCCCACTGAACTGGCGCGGCTGATCCGCGAGCATGGCATCACCACGGCGCATTTCGTGCCATCGATGTTGAATGCCTTCCTCGCTGCACCGGCCTCCGAAGGGCTGCAGCTGCGACGGGTGTTCACCAGTGGCGAGGCGCTGGATGCTTCGTCCCGCGACCGCTTCCACGCGCGTGTGCACGCCGAGCTGCACAACCTGTATGGCCCGACCGAAGCTGCGGTGGACGTCAGCTACTGGCCGGCGTCGGCGCAGGATCGTTCGCGGCCGGTGCCGATCGGGTTCCCGGTCTGGAACACCCGCCTGTACGTGCTGGACGCCCGGATGCAGCCGGTGCCGGTGGGCGTGCCCGGTGACCTGTACCTGGGTGGCGTCCAGCTGGCGCGTGGCTATCTCGGTCGCGATGATCTGACTGCCGAACGTTTCATTGCAGATCCGTTCCGGGCGGGCGAGCGTATCTACCGCACCGGCGACGTAGCCCGTTGGCGCCGCGATGGTGCGGTCGAGTATCTCGGCCGCAGCGACCACCAGGTGAAACTGCGCGGCCTGCGCATCGAACTGGGCGAGATCGAGGCGGCACTGCGCGAGCTGCCTGGCATGGAGCGGGTGGAAGTGCTGCTGCGCCAGGATGCTCCCGGCGAAGTGCGTCTGGTGGCCTATGTGCCAACCGCGCTTGCCGATGCCGTAATGCTGCGCAGCCACCTGGCCACGCGCGTGCCGGACTATATGGTGCCCTCGGCGTTTGTCGGCGTGGACCACTGGCCGGTGACCGCCAACGGCAAGCTCGACCGCAACGCGTTGCCGAAACCACCACAGCATGACGTCGCTGGATTGGCACCGCGCACGCCGCTGGAACAGGAGCTGGCGTTGCTGTTCGCACAGGCGCTTGGGCGTGAGGCGCCGGTGGCGGTGGATGCAGATTTCTTCAGTCTCGGTGGTGATTCGCTGTCGGCGGTGCACCTGCTGCTGGCGATCGAGCAGCGCTGGCGCTGCGATCTGGGTCTGGGTGCCTTGTTTGCGCAGCCCACCGTGGCCGCACTGGCGGTTCGTATTGCCGAGCCTCCCGCGCTGGCCGATCACGCACTGGGGCCGGTAATCGCATTGGCCGCAACCGACGCCGCCGGGCCCACGCCGCTGTTCGTGCTCCATCCGGCCGGGGGGATCGCCTGGAACTACCGCACCCTGGCCCGGGCACTGCAGCCGGCACGCCCGGTGTACGGCCTGCAGTCGCCGGCACTGGACGCCCGGCAGCCGCTGCCGAGCAGCATCGAGGCGATGGCCAACGACTACGTGCAGCGCGTGGTCGCACTACAGCCGAAGGGGCCAGTGCATCTGCTGGGCTGGTCGGTAGGTGGCATCCTCGCCCAGGCGATGGCGGTGCGCCTGCATGAAATCGGCCGCGACGTCGGCGAGCTGGTGCTGCTGGACGCGTATCCCAGCGAGTGCTGGCGGGCCGAACCGGAACCCGATCCCATCGCCGCATTGCGGGCATTGCTGGCGATTGCCGGCCACGATCCGGATGCGCATCCGGAACTCGACAGCCGTGAACGCATTCTGGGGTTCCTGCGCCGTGGCGGCAGTGCACTCGGCAGCCTGCCGGATGTGGTGCTCGATGGCGTGGTGCGCGCGGTGACCGGCACCAATCGACTGATCCGCGAACATATTCACCAACCGTTCGACGGCACGCTGGTGCACGTCCGTGCTGGTCGGGATCATCAAGCGCGGCCACAGCTGCAATCGACGTTGTGGCGGACCCACGCGCGCAGGGTGCAGGCGCTGGAACTGCCGTTCCTGCACGCCGAACTGACCGGCCGCGATGCGGTGGCGCAGCTGGCGCCGTGGTTGTCGGCGCGGCTGCGCCACTGGGATGAGCAACAGGAGATCGCAACATGCAGTTGACCGGTTTCGACGGCCGCGTGGCGTTGGTTACGGGTGCATCCGGCGGCATCGGCGAGGCGTTGGTACGGCTGTTGGCCGAGGCCGGCTGCACGGTGGTGGCGACCGATCGCGAGACGCCGCGCGTGGCCGATACCCGGGTGAAGTCGCTCGCACTCGATGTAACCGACAGCGCCGCCGTGGACGCCTTGGTGGATCAGGTCGAGTCCAGCATCGGGCCGATCATGCTGGCCGCCAGCGTGGCCGGCGTACTGCATGTGGGCGGCGTCACCGGGACCACCGACGACGACTGGCGCCGGGTGTTTGCAGTCAATGCCGATGGCGTGTTCCATGTCGGAAGGGCGTTGGCGCGGGTGATGTCACCGCGTCGGCAGGGCGCGATCGTTACCGTCAGCTCGAATGCGGCCGGTGTACCAAGGCACGGCATGGCGGCCTATGCGGCCTCCAAGGCCGCCGCCACGATGTTTTCTCGCTGCCTCGGGCTGGAACTGGCGCCGCTGGGCATCCGCTGCAACATCGTGGCCCCGGGTTCAACACTGACCCCGATGCAGACCGGCATGTGGCTGGACGAGCATGGTGCCGAGCGGGTGATCGCTGGCAACCTTGAAACCTACAAGGCCGGCATTCCGCTGCGCAAGCTGGCCACCCCGGAGGACATCGCGCACTCGGTGATGTTCCTGCTCTCCGAACAGGCCGGGCATGTGGCGATGAGCGACCTGTATGTGGACGGCGGCGCCACCCTGCGTGGGTGAGCTTTTGTAGAGCCGAGCCCATGCTCGGCTGTTCCTTCAGAGATACGGATGCCTGAAGGAAAAGCAGCCGAGCATGGGCTCGGCCCTACAACAAACAGCGAGTTGATCCGGTAGCGGCGGGCCAAGCACGGCGACGATTCAAGGCAGGGTCAGGCGGTACACCAGCACGCGGTTGTCGTTGTCGTACGGGCTGTCGCAGGCCTGGCCCTGCATGCGGCAGTGGCGGGCGATGAAGTCGTTGTCGTTGCCGATCAGCAGCAGTACGTCGTTCGGGTGCTGCGGGTCCAGCGCCGGCAGCACGTCCATGGCTTCCCACTTCTCTGACAGCAGTCCGGCATGTGGGCCGCGCTTTGTGTCCAGGTCCAGCCCGGCACGGGCCAACTGCGGGCGGTCCAGCAGGTTCAGCAGTTCGTCGCTGCGTGCTGGCATGATCTCCGGCTTCAGCGCGGTGTCGGTCGGGTCGGCCAGAACCGAGGCCGTGCCGGTTTCATAGGCACTTTCGGCCAGGTTGGTGGCATCGGCCACATCGACCAGCAGCACCGACTTGTAGACGATCGGGTCATCGCCGTCCTTGCCCAGCCCGTTTCCGTCGCGGGCCAGCAGCAGGAAGCGATGGCCGTCCAGCGCGCGCAGCTCGCTCTGCGCCGCGGTTCGGTCCAGCTTGCCCTTGCCGTCGTGCGCGTAGGCAGGCAAAGCCATCACGTAATGGCCGATCGGCTGCTGTGGCGTTGGCGAGGCCGTCACGTCGTAGACCAGCACGCGGGTGTTGATGCGGCCCGCCGCGTTGCCCTGCGCGCTGTCCTGCAGCGTCGCGCTCTGCAGGGCGACGAACAGGCGGCTGCCGTCGGGTGACAGGCCCATGCCTTCCACGCCCTGGTTGTTGCGTCGGCCGGTCTGCGGTGGCGCCAGCGAACCGAACGCCGGCTTGCCGTCGCGCTGCGGACGGATCGCGGGCGGTGCCACGATCACACCCTGCACCTGGCCCTGCGCATCGAAGTAGTAGACGTTGGCGGTGTACTCGTCGCCGATATAGAAGTGGCCATCTGCGGTGAACTGCAGTGACTCAGCATCCAGCGAGACCTTGCCCGCACCGGCGCCGCTGGCCGGCGAAGGCAGCACCACCTGGCGCTGGGTGACCGTGTGGTCGCCCGGGTCGGCACCGGTGAACGGCTGCCCGTTGAAATCCTTCAGTACCACGCCCTTGTCGGGCGCCATCGTCAGCGTGCCAAGCTCGGACTTGCCCGGGGAAACGTCGATGCGCAGCTGCATGCGCTCCACGCGGCCGGCGTAGTCGTAGAACAGGCCGGCCTCGGGATCGTTGCGGCCACGGTCGGGCAGGGTCCACAGCACACCCTCGTAGCCGTTGGCGGTCCGTTTCCAGGTGCCGGGCTGCACCGCCAGCGACGAGAACGAGCCCAGCGTGTCGCCGAGGAAATCCACCGTGCCCGCGGGCAACCGCCCGGCGGCGACCAGACCTTTATCCACGTAAGTGCGACCGCCTAACTGCAAGGTGCGTGGCGGTGCGCC
The DNA here is from genome assembly GCF_010608305.1 of Stenotrophomonas sp. AS012628. Lineage (NCBI taxonomy): Bacteria > Pseudomonadati > Pseudomonadota > Gammaproteobacteria > Lysobacterales > Lysobacteraceae > Stenotrophomonas > Stenotrophomonas sp. AS012628. The sequence continues at coordinate 11,663 of NZ_VMBJ01000047.1, forward strand.
AGCGGCCTCGTGCGGAGCGGAGTATCCGCTGGCGGAGAGGGTGGCCAGCAGCAGGGCACTAGCAAGCATCGGTGGACTCCAGGCCGTCGATCAGAAGCGAAGGTCAATGGTACCGAACACCTGGCGCGGCGCCGAGGCATGGAACACGTACAGCTTTCCGGCCGGATCGCTGGGCGCGAACACGCTCGAATCCAGGTTGCTGGCACAGCGCTTGTTGGTCAGGTTGGTCACGTTGAACGACACGCGCATGCCCTTGGCGAAGCCGACCTGGCCGAAGTCATAGCCACCGGCCAGATCGAACACGGTAAAGCCGCCGAAGCCCTGGTCGTTGGTGTAGGTGTAGAAGCGTTCGCCGGTGTACTTGCCGCGCAGGCTGGCGAACCAGCCGTTGTCGCGCCAGGTGATCTCGGTGGCCAGCAGCTGCTTGGGTGTATCGGTCTGGATCTTGCCCTTGATCTGCTGCTCGACGCCGGCCTGCACGTAGTTCGACGCATAGGTCGAGCGGTTCAGCGAGGCCGAGGTGTACCAGCTGAAGTGCTCGTTCGGGGTCCACAGCACGGTCAGCTCGGCACCACGGCTGTCGACGCCGCCCACGTTGTAGAAGCGGTTGCCGCAGGTCGGGCCGACCGGCTGCCGCGAGTCGCAGGGGTTGTACTGCAGCAGGCGGTTGTCGAAACGCACGCTGTAGGCCGCGACCGAGGCCTGCAGGGTATCGGTGACGAAGCGGTAGCCGGCCTCCAGCGAGCGGGATTCTTCCGGCTTCAGGTTGCCCTGCGCGTTCCAGGTGGCCTGGCTGACTGCCTGCGGGCCCAGCTTGAAGCCGCCCTGGAACATGGCGATGTTCTCGGCGTAGCCGGCGAACACTTCGTGATGCTCGGCCAGGCGGAAGTTGGCGCCGATGCTGGGCAGGAAGTTCTTGCTGGCCTTCAGTGAGCCGGTGGCGAACTGGTTGTTGGAGGCCGGCGAGATCGGTGCCTTCGCGTCGCCCGGCAGGGCCTGCGCATCGGAGGTGGCATGCGGGCTCTTGGCGCCGAACTCCAGTGTCAGGCGATCATCGAGCAGGCGCCAGGTGTCCTTCAGGAAGAACTGGTGGGTCTTCCAGCGCGTGCGCTGGGCGAACACACCGACATGGGAGGGCAGGGTGTTCATGCCACTCAGGTCGCGCGGGCCGTCCACGGCGGTCTGGTAGCGCTCGGCGCTGCTGGTGTTGCGCTCGTACCAGACGCCGCCCTCGATGCGGTGCGCGCCCAGTTCCCAATCGAACGACAGCTGCCGCCATCGCGGTCGATGGTATAGATCGTGTTGCGGAAGATGATCGGGATTTCCTGCGCGGTGCCCTTGTTCGACCACGCGCCGCTGTTCCAGTTGTGGCCTTCGCCGCGGTCGTCGTGGTGGTAGGCCAGGGCCCGCAGGCTGAAACCATCGGCCAGGAAGAAATCGCCGGCCAGGTAGTACAGGTTGTCATCGCGCAGGATCTGCCCGGCGGTGAACGCACCGTCGGCATCCTTGTCCGGGCCGCTGCTGTCGCACTTCTTCGCGTTGAAGCTGGCGGTATTGCAGTAGGCCTTGGCCACGGCCTTGTTCCAGTCCGGCGCATAGCCGCCCCAGTCCCAGCCCAGCCCGCGCGACATCTCGTCCTTGGACAGGTAGAAGTAGTCCGCCTGGGTAGTGCGCGAGGTATCGACGAAGCCGGTGATCTGGCCGCGGTCGAAGTTCCACACGCCCTTGGCGTTGAACTGCTTGGTGGTGGATCTGTTGTAGGCGGTCTGGTCGTTCCACAGATCGGAGACCGCGTTCATGCCGGAAACGTAGCCGGAGAAGCCGTTGTACTCGCCGCTGTCCACGCGCACGAAGGTGCGGCGGTTGGCATCGCTGCCGAAGGTCTGCACCACGCGGCCGCCGAGTTCCTGCGCCGGGCGGTCGGAGGTGTACGAGATGGTGCCGCCGAGGTTGCTGGTGGATGGCGTGCCGAGGCTGCCGATGCCCACGGCCAGTTCGGCGCCGGCCATGTTCTCGCTGATCAGCGCACGGTTGATGGTCAGGCCGTTGTAGTTGTTGTACGCGCCATCGCCCAGCGGCACGCCATCCAGCGTGTAGCCGAGGCGGGTGGAGTTGAAGCCACGCAGGCTGAGGGTCATCGACTGCTCGTTGGTGCCCAGCGCATCGGCCGACTGCGCGTTGACGCCCGGCAGCAGGTTCAGGGTCTTCTGCAGGCTGGTACCCGGCGGCAGGATGTCGAGGTTCTCGCGGGTGATGCGCTGCACCTGGCGCGCTTCACCGCTGCCGATCACCGAGACCGCATCGAGGTCGGTGGCGGACGTGCCATGGGAGGTCGGGGCAGCATCCTGCGCCCAGGCCGCGGGAGCAAGCGCGATCGACAGCGCGGCGGCCAACAAAGTCTTCGTCATGTTGCAGACACTCAGGCAGGCACGAGCCACCGCGCTGGCGCGGAGCTCATGGAATTGAAAAGGGGAGACAAGCGATGCGACTGCAGGCGCTGCACGCGCCGTGGGCCCACGTGAAAATGGTGCGCTAGACAGATGACTGTCTGGTGACACCGCTACACGCGTGGCATGCCGGAGCATGCATTGATATATACCAACCTTGGTTGGCATGCGCGGCGTCGTTGGTGGAACGCCAACCAAGGTTGGCGTCTACGGGGGCGCCGAACGAGGTCGGCGTCACTGTGCGATCAACCCGCGTTGCGCGGCTTGCGCGTGCGCTTCGGCTTTGCGGTGTCACCACCGCTCACGGCACCGTCCTGCAGCGCCTGCAGCCAGGACAGGGTGTCCACGTAGTCGATGAAATGGCGTAGGTAACCTGGGCTGGTGGCCTGCATCGTGTCCAGCATGCGCTGCACCAGCACCGCCGAGTTCAGCGGGCCGCCGTCAGCCGGAGCCTCGGCGCGCAGCGAGCGGCGCACCTGCAGTTCGCTGCGCAGTTCCGACCACTCGCGCTGTACCTGCTGCAGCATCGGCACCTGCGGGTAATGCGGCAGCGACCGCGACCCCGCATCGAGGTCACGCACCAGTGCGCGCAGTCCTTCGAGTGCTGGCGGCTTATTTGGCATCCGTGGCCTTGGGCTTGGGAATCGGTGCGATCTCCACGCGACGGTTGCGTGCACGGCCTTCCTCATTGGCGTTGGAGCTGACCGGCTGCTCGCTGCCGAACGCGGCGGCGAACACGGCGTCGGCCGGTACGCCATCGGCAATCAGGGTGCGGGTCACGGTCAGCGAACGCTGCGCGGACAGCTCCCAGTTGTCGGCGAAGCGGCGGTTGCCTTCGCGCACCGGCGCATCATCGGTGAAGCCGCTGACCATGAGGATTTCTTCGCGACTGCCCAGATAGGCGGCCAGCGGTGCCGCCAGGCTGCGCAGCAGCTCCTGGCCTTCCGGCTGCAGCTGGTCGGAGTTGAGCGCGAACAACACGCTGCCGCTGATGCCGATGCGGCCGTCGACCAGCGTCACGCGACCGGCAGCCAGCGGGCCAGCCAGTGCCTGTTCGAGCGTCTGCAGGCGCTTGGCTTCGGCCTGGCGCTGCTTCACTTCCTGGTCCAACCGCTGCGACAGCTCCAGCTGCACCGCGACCACACCGACCAGGATCAGCACGAACGCACCCAGCAGCACCGACATCAGGTCGCCGAAGGCGGCCCAGATCGGGGCGTGTGAGCCGCCATCGACCTCCAGCTCGTCGCTCATGCGCTGCCGGCCTTGCCGCGGCGCGTGGCCAGCTGCTGCAGTTCTTCCATCACCTGCTTCTGCGACAGCAGGCTGAGGTCGACCACCTCGCGCGCCTGCGCCACGTAGTAGGCCAGCTGCTCATCGCTGCGGGCCAGCGAGGCATCCAGTGCGCCGCCAATCTGTTCCAGGCGGCCGGAAAGCTCGGTGGAGGCACTGCCGAACTGCGCGACCGCCTCACCAAAGGTGCTGGCCAACTGGCCCACTTCACCGGCGCTGCCGTTGAGCGCTGCGGCGATGCCGTCCAGCTTCCCGGTCTCGGCGGCGATATGGTCGGTGAAGCGGTTGCCGACGCGCTCCAGCAGCTCGGCCGATCCGCCAACCAGCGCGTCCACGGCGGTGCGCTGTTCGTGCGAGGCATGGTTGATCGCATCGAGCAGGGTCTGCACGGTGGCCAGCAGGCGACCGCGTTCTTCCAGCATTGCGTTGTCACGCACCAGGCTTTCAGAGAGCGTGCTGCGCAGTTCGTTGATGACGTCGGCAGCGGCCTTCGGCGCGGCTGCCGCGGTCTGCAGCAGGGTGGAGACTTCGGCCAGCGTTGCGCTGGCCTGTGCACGACCGTTCTCGCCGATCTGCTGTGCGGTCGCCGCCAGCGTGTCGCAGACCTGCTGCTGCTGCGCAGCCAGGCGCTCGCCGTTGGCCCGCAGGCGCTCGGCCAGGTCGGTGGAAACGTGCTGCAAGGCATCGCTCCAGCGCTGCAGGCGCTGTTCGTCGCCGGCCTGCAGCTGCGCATGCAGCGCGGCGTGGGCTTGCTGCAGTTCGGCGCTGACCGCGTCCCAGCGCGCCTGGCGCTGCTGTTCGCGAGTGTCCAGGCAGGCCTGCAGTTCGGCGTGCGCAGCTGCGGCGGCAGCCTGGGCGGCCTGCCACTGCTGCGAGCGCTGCTGTTCGTGGTCCTGCAGCAACGACTGGCTGGCGTCGTGACGCTGCTCCAGTGCCCGCAGCAATGCCTGCGCATGCTCGTCCAGCTGCTGGCCGGCCGCCAGCAGCGCCTGCTGCTGGCGCTCGACCAGCGCGCTGTTCAGTGCCTGCTGCTGCTCGATGGCGGCGCGCCAGGCCTCGGCGTTGCCGTTGGCATCGACCTGCAGGCGCTCGCCGATGCGCGCGACCAGTGCTTCGGCCTGCGTGCCCTGGCCATCGCTGAAGGCCTGCAGGTGCTGGCGCAGATCGTCCACCAGGGCCTGCTGTGCCTGGCTCTGTTCACTCACGACCTTGGCCCAGCTGGCTTCGGTCGCAACGCGGCTGCGCTCGAAACCGTCGCTCAGGCCAGCCAGCTGCTGCTGCACGGCCCGCTCGACGCGGGCGTGCAGTGCTTCGCTGTGACGGGCCAGGCCAGCCAGCGTGGTCTCGGCCATCGGCTGCAGCGCGCCCCCGATGGCGGCGGCACTGGCTTCGGCGCCTTCGCGCAGCGACTGCTGCAGCGAGACCGCCAGGCGCTCCTGCAGCGCCTGGCTCTGGGTCAGGAATTCGGCCTGGCCGGCCAGCAGGCGCTCGTTGGCGGCCGTGCTGTGCTGTTCAAAGGTCTGTGTCATCGCCTGCAGGCGGTCGACCAGTGCCGGCAGTGCGGCGGACTGTGCCTGCAGCAGGCGCAGCGACTCGGCGCGCTGCCAGGCCTGCGAGTAGGGATGCAGGTCGCCTGCAATGGCCCGGTCCAGCTGCTGCACGGCCTGCAGCCGATCCCGACGCAGCAGCGCCGCCAGCAGGCCGAGCATGGCCGAGCTGGCCACACCGGCGATCGAGGTACCGAATGCCACCGCCAGGCCCTGCACCGGCGAGGCCAGCGAGCCGCGGATGGCGGCCATGTCGGTCGCGCTCTGCAGGGCCAGTCCGGTGCCACGCAGCGTGTCCATCATGCCCAGCAGGGTACCGAGCATGCCCAGCAGCACCAGCAGGCCGACCAGGTAAGGGGTCAGCACCGGTGCGGGCAGGGCGGTGCGCTCGCCCTCCACGCGCAGGCGCACGGCGTTGCGCAGGCCTACCGGCACGCGCTCCAGCCAGGGGGCGAGGCTTTCCTTCGCGCTGGACAGGTCGTTCAGTGCGGCGCGCAGGCCGTTGCTGGCCTGGCGGTAGCGGTACAGCTCCACGCCACCGGCGATGTAGCAGGCGGCGATGATCGCCGCCACCGCTGCACCCAGCGGATGCACCGAAACGTAGCCAATGCCGATCCAGCACACGGCCAGCAGGCCGACAAGGAAGACAACGACATGGAAAGCAGTTCTGGACATGGTGTTCCGGTCAGTGGGAGCGCAGGGCGTCTTGCAGCCCTTCGATCGGGTGGAAGCGCAGCTGCAGCTCGGCGAGCAGCAGCGTGCGCATGTCATGGCGGAAGGCCGTGCGCCAGCCGGGCTGGCCGTGCACGCGTTCAAATCGGGCGCCGAGCACGGCCGGCGCAGTGGCCAGCAGGCTGTGCTCGCGCGGGGTGAGGGTCTGTTCCATCACCGCATCGACCTCGGCCAGCCGCGCCAGCTCGGGCGAAACCTGCACCAGCTGGTCGCGCAGGCGGCCGCGCAGGCGGCCCGTGGCGGTCTGGATGGCCTGCTGCAGTACCCGGTAGCGCTGGCGCAGCGAGGCGAAGTTGGGTGCGGCGGCAGCTTCGGCCAGGTCCAGCAGGCGCTCGGCCTCGGCATCCTCACTGATCGAGGCGAGCAGGCTGGCGTGCGCCTGGGCGCAGTCGGCCAGTACATCCTCGACCGCTTCGGCGGCTTCACCGGGCTCGGGCAGGCGTCCGCCGAGCGCCCCGGACAGGGCCACGGCACGGCTCCAGTCCACCCACTGGCCGAGGCGATCGGTCAGGGCGGGACTGGTGGCCGGCATCGCGCCGTCGCTGAGACGGGCGAGCAGGCGGAGGAACTCCGGTCCACCCAGGACCGGCTGCGCTGCGTTCGCCATCAAGGGGTGAGGGGCCAAAAACCATTGATTTTACAACCAGATGACCCCGGCTGGATGAAGGCGGGGCGGGGCGGGGGCGCCCGCAGGCGCGACAAGGCTTAGAATGTCCGGCTGCACCCATCCCGTTCGACCCCTGGAGTTCCCCAATGACCGTTGCGCAGTTCTACCCGATCGGCACCCCCGGACAGCCCTGGGGCGACGCGGAACGCGCACAGTGGCGGGCCCGCCAGCAGCGCCGGCGCAGCTACCACGACGACGTGGTGGCCGCGCTCGAGCGCCTGGACGACAGCTTCGATGTGATCCAGTACGGCCAGCTGGACTATGCGCCGGACCATTACCCGCTGTTCGCCGTGGTCAACCACGACTGGAACCCGGCGCTGCCGACCGCGCTGATCACCGGTGGCGTGCATGGCTACGAGACCAGCGGCGTGCACGGTGCCCTGCAGTTCCTGGAGCAGCAGGCGGAGCGTTACCTGGGCCGGCTGAACCTGATCGTGGCGCCGTGCGTCAGCCCGTGGGGCTACGAGCGCATCCAGCGCTGGAACCCGGACGCCATCGACCCCAACCGCAGCTTCCGTGACGGCGGCCAGATCGTGGAAGCCGCCGCCCTGATGGCCTGGGTGGCCGAGCGCAAGCCGAACCTGCTGGTGCACCTGGACCTGCACGAGACCACCGACAGCGACCTGCAGGAGTTCGATCCGGCGCGTTGTGCCCGCGACGGCAAGCCATTCGAGCGCGACACCATTCCGGATGGTTTCTACGTGATCGGCAACAGCGAAGATCCGCAGGCCGAGTTCCAGAAGGCATTGATCACCGCCGTGGCCCCGGTCACCCATATCGCCCCGGCCGATGCCGAAGGCAACCTGGTCGGCCTGCCGCTGCAGTCGCCGGGCGTGGTCTGGGGTGAATCGCGTTCGATCGGCGCCTGCGCCGGCTTCACCGACGCGCGCTTTGCCACCACCACCGAGGTCTACCCGGACAGCCCGCGCACCAACCCGCAGGAATGCAACGACGCCCAGGTGGCGGCGGTGTGTGCGGGCCTGGATTTCGCCCTGGCGGCGCAGTAGCGCGCCACGTTCCGGGCAGCGACCGGCATCAGCCGGCGCCTTTCTTTGGCCGGTGAGGTGGCCACAGCCGGCGAAGCCGACGCGCGGCAACCTGCGAACACATCCAGATCGTGCTGGTACACCCCGCTGTTGACCGCGAACAGGCCCAGCAGCGAGTGGAAGAGGTTGTCGTGGCTGTGCGCCCGGTGCAGGGCATTCTGGTGCAGGCAGGCCAGGTCCAGGCCTGCGTTGCGGCTGAATTCCGGTGAGAACCACATCACCATCGGCACCTGGGTCTGCTCGCGCGGGGCGATGAAGTAGGGCGTGCCGTGCAGGTACATCCCGCGTTCGCCCAGCGACTCGCCATGGTCGGACACATAGATCAGTGCGACATCACGCTGGTCCGCATAGCCCTGCAGCAGGTCGATGGCCTTGCCCAGCAGGTGGTCGGTGTGGACCAGAGTGTTGTCGTAGGTGTTGACCAGCGCCTCGTTGCTGCAATGCTGGATCTGGTTGCTGTCGCAGGTCGGGCTGAAAGCCCGCGACGCTGCGGGATACCGTTCAAAGTAGGTCGGCCCATGACTGCCGAGCTGATGCAGCACGATCAGGGCGTCGCCGTTGATGGCATCGATGCGTGCGCCCAACTGGTGCAGCAGCACGTCGTCGTAGCAGGTGCCGTCGGCGTTGACGCACTGGCCGGCCACCTTCAGCGCAGGCATGTCCTCCATCGGTACGCGTTCGCACACGCTCTTGCAGCCGCCGTTGTTGTTGTTGCGCCAGAGCACGCTGATGCCGGTGCGCTGCAGGATGTCGAGCACGTTCTCCTCGGTTGCGGCGCGCACGTCGTCGTACTGGCCTCGGGTCATCTGCGAGAACATGCACGGCACCGAGATGGCCGTGGCGGTCCCGCATGAGGAGACATCATTGAAGCTGATGACGCCTTCCTTGCGCGAGAGCCGGGGATTGGTCGCGCGTGGGTAGCCGTTGAGCTGGAAGTTCTGTGATCGCGCGGTCTCGCCGACGACCAGGATCACCAGCTTCGGGCGCGGGCCCGGCGCGCGCCGTGCGTCCATGCCAATCGCGCGCAGCGGTTGCTGGCGGGTGCTGTAGAGGCTCTTCAGGTAACCGTGGGTATGCCGCACCACGTTCAACGGCAGCACCTGGTCGCGGATGTAGCGGTTGTTGCGAAGCAATGACGAATAGTCCTTGTAGAACGCAAAGCCGATCGCCAGCAGCACCATCATGGATACCAGGACGTTGACTGGCCACACCAGGAACGAACGTATCGAGCCCGCCCCGCTGGCGGTGCGCATCAGGACCAGCCCGGTCGCGGGCAGCCCGCCCAGCGCCAGCAGGGTCAACAGCAGTGGCAGCGACAGATAGGCGTTCAGTTCAGCCTGGTTGGTCTCGAACACGTTCTGCACCATGCTGCGATCGATCAGCACGTTGTAGTGCAGCATGAAGTAGCTGCAGGCGGCGCTGACGACAACGAGCAGCACCAGCAGCGGCCTGCGCAGGAACGGCAGTGCCAGCAGTGGCGTCAGCAGCAGGTTGAACAGGCAGAAAAGCACCACCGGCAAGCTGGCCAGGAACAGCACGCTGCGCAGGCTGTTGAGGTCGATCAGCCCCCACAGCGTCTTCCAGAGGGCGATGTTTCCAATCGTGGTGAAGAACAGTGCGGTGGCCCAGACCAGAACGATCGGATGGGGCCGTGGAAAACGGCGGCGTTGACGCACGAGCAGGTTCCGTGGAGCGGGAGTGCGCGCAGTATCGAAACCGCTTTATCAGGAAGTTGTCAGGTTGGGCGGACTAGCCCAGCAGGATCACGCCCCACACCGCGCCCACCATCAACAGTGCGGTGGTCTGCGCGGCGCTGCCCATGTCCTTGGCGTTCTTGGACAGTGGATGCTGTTCCAGTGAGATGCGATCGACCACTGCTTCGATCGCCGAGTTGAGCAGTTCCACCAGCAGGCTGATGAAGCAGACCGCCAGCACCAGCGCCCGGTCGAGCTTGCTGATGTCCAGCACGAACGCTGCAATGATCAACAGCGCGTGCAGAAGCAGCAGTTGGCGAAAGGCCGCCTCGCCGCGGAAGGTGGCGATGAAACCATCGCGCGAATGGATGAGGGTGTGGAAGATGCGGCTCAGGCCGCTCTTGCCGTGCGGGTACTTGCCGCTGTCCTTGGGGTGCTGCATGCCGTTTCCGCCGTGAAGTGAGCAATCCCCAGCATGTGCAGGCGCGCGTCAGGAAACCGTCAGATGGGCCACTCCAGGCTGAACCGGCAGCCCTGCTGCGAGGAACGCACCGTCATCCTCCAACCCAGGTGCTCGACGATGCGCTGCACGATGGACAGCCCCAGTCCCTCGCCACTGTGCGGGCTGCCGGGCACGAAGCGCTGGAACTGCTGTGGGTCGATACTGGAGGGCAGGCCGGGTCCGGTGTCGGCGAAGGTGAGTGCGGTGTCGTGGAGGGTGATCCTCACTTCGCCCCTTTCGGTGTACTGGCAGGCGTTGCGCAGCAGGTTCCAGATCACGCTGTGCGCCAGATCTGCGTTGGTGTCCAGCACGGCGTCATGCCGGGCATCAAGCGCAACGATCACCGGCTTGCCGGAAATCCACGGCTGGCAGCGCTCCATGCAGGATTCGATCAGCGGGCGCAGGGCCACCTTGTTGCGCGGCACGGTACTGGGGGCGCGTGAGAGCAGCAGCAGGCAGGTCAGCTGGCGCTGCATCTCCTGGGTGGTGCGCAGGATGCGCTCTGCGCTGGGAACCAGGTGGCTGTCGGCCGGAAGCTGGCAGGCGAGCGTCTCCGCAGCGCCGCCGATGATGGCCAGCGGCGTGCGCAGCTCGTGGCTGGCATCGCCGCTGAAGCACTGTTCGCGATGCAGGAACCGTTCGAGCTCGTCACTGTGTCGGGCGAAGGCGCGGGCGAGTACACCGATCTCATCGCGCGCGTCCTGGTAGGGAAAAGGCTTCTGGCCGTCCTGCACCGCGTCCGCCAATCGCGTGATGGGTGCGATGACGTGCGTCGCTACCTTGCGGCCGATCAGGAAGGCGCCGAGCACGCAGATCGAAATGACCAGTGCCGCAAACGCGTTGATCAGGTGTTCCAGATAGCCATAGTGCGCCGCATCCTGCAGCAGGTAGTAGCGCTGGTCGCCGTTGTTGAAGACGCTCAGGTGCCACTCGTTGGGCGCCTCTTCGCCGTGATGGCCCGGGCCGTACTGGCGCAGCACGACAGGCGCGTCATGGGCATCGAACAGCTGGGTCCCCGGTGGCAGGGCGGGGCGTTGGCCACGAGCCAGCGCGGCCTGCAGCCTTTCCACTTCACCGTGCTGGGTCCGCGCGACGACAGCAGCCCGGACCTGGTCGTAGTCGACCTGTTCGGCCAGAACGATGAAACCCATGGCACCGGCCATCAACAGCACGAACGAGATCGTGATGCGGGCACGCAAGCTCAGGCGGCGGTAGAGGGAGGCAGGGCTCACGCCTGCATGCGCCAGCCGACGCTGTGCACCGTGGTGATCAGCGCGGCGTCGAAGCTGCGGTCCACCTGCAGGCGCAGCTCATGGATGTGTGTTCGCAGCGCGCCGCTGTCCGGTGGCTCGTCGCCCCAGACCAGGTATTCCATCTCCTGCTTGCGGACCACAGCGGGCGCCGCGCGCACCAGGCACATCAGCAGCTTGTGCGACGTGGGTGTCAGCGCAATGCGGCGGCCTTGCCGCCAGGCCTGCGGCGAGCGCGTGTCCACCTGCAGATCCTTCCACGCCAGCACGCTCTGGACCTGGCGGCCCTGGGCGCGTCGTACCAGCGCCTTGATCCGCGCATCCAGTTCCGTCAGCGAAAACGGTTTGACCAGGTAGTCATCCGCGCCCAGGGCCAGGCCCTGCACGCGGTCTTCGACCGGATCGCGCGCGGTCAGCATCAGGATCGGTACCGGGTTCTGGAACTCCTGGCGCAGCTTCTGGCACAGCGTCATGCCGTCCAGCCGCGGCAGCATCAGGTCCAGCAGGATGGCGTCGTAGTCGTGCTGTGTGGCCCGGCGCAGTCCGCTGGCGCCGTCGCGGGCGTCGTCCAGGACGTAGCCCAGCGGTTCAAAGAAGGCATACAGATTGGCAACCAGCTCGGGGTTGTCTTCGATGATCAGCAGGCGGGTCATGGCGTGCGTCCTTGCGCGTGGCCGAACTCTGCCCGATCTCTTGCCGGATGCCAATGCCCTGGCTGAATGGATCGCAATCGGCAATCGGCAATCGGCAATCGGCAATCGGCGCTCAGCGTCCTCAAGCGACGTTCAATCGGCCGGGCTGCGTGAGTCGCGGATCGAATAGATCACCGAAAAGATCTTCCAGCCCTGTTCGGTGCGGACCAGCTGCCACATTTCCTTGCCCCAGTTGGTCTCCCCCCCATCGTCGTGGAAGCTGTAGTCGAACGACACCGAGGCCACGTCGCCGTCTGTCTCGATCTTCGTGTTGGAGAACTTCTCCTCCTTCGGCTTCGGCGAGGCCACCGCTCCATCGATCAGCGCGATGAAGTTGTTGGCGGGAATCTGCCGCGCCTTGATCGCATCGGGCTTGGCCTTGCGGATGTCCTGCAGGCGCACGTCCTCGGAAACATACTGCCAGCCGATGTCTTCCGGCTTGTCCGAAAAGAACAGGTCCATGTAGGTCGGCTTGTCCTTGTTGATCAGCGAGGTCCGGAAGGATTCGACAACCTGTTCGATCGCTTCGATGTCGGCGGGGGCGTTCTCCGCGGCGTAGGCCGGCAGGCACGCCGCGAAAGAGAGGGCGAGGGCGACGAAGCGTGCACGCGCGTTGGGCATCATGGGTTCCTGAGAAGAGGGGCGACGGTGCGGGCGCATCACCGTGCGTAGGTTCGCCAGAAGAGCACGCGGTCTTCGGTCCTGTTGATGGCGACGAAGACCGATTTTCCGGATTCAGGTGCGCAGCGAAAGACGCGGTACGACGCGCTGAGCGTCGCGTCGCCAGGCCACCAGTGTCGATTGAACGCAACAGGATCGCGGTCGTTGAATGTGGTTGCCTGGCAATCCGCAGGCAGCTGCAGTGGTATCGCAGGGGGCTTGGTGAAGGCCAGCGCGCTGGTGTTCGAGTCGAGGTCGTGTACCTCGCGCAGGCCGGTCGCCTCGTGGGGTACCCAATCGGGAATCCATCCCTTGTTCACCATGTCGGCGTCAAGCGCCTCGCACAGAGTGTCGAACGAACTGTCCATCACCAGTCCGCAGGCGCCGAGCGCGCTACAGAATGTCACGACGATGGCGCGCCTGGCCATTCCGGCGGGGCTAGTCATCGTCGTCCTCTTCTCCGGAAAGCAGCCTACCCAGTTCTTCCGGTGGCAAGCGCTTGAGCCGCGCTTCCAGTTTCCGATCGTACGGCCGGTCGTTGGGTTCGGTATGGCGCTGCGCCTTGCGCGCGTACTGCTGCATGAACAGGCCGATCTTCTGCGCGATCCTGTCCTTCCGGCGCTTGCCTGCCATCGACGGGCGTCCCTGTGTTCATCCTGAATCATCGGTCGGCGCACGCTAGCACGGATGCCGGGCGCTGCAACAGGCCAGCTTGTCGAGGTTTGACGTTGAAGAAGGTCTGCACGGATGATGCGCGGGCGCGAGGCGCAGGAGGGGGTCTGTCAATGAGGACACTGATGGAGGGGCTTGCCGGCCTGTTCGTGGCGTACGTTGCCAGTTGCTCGGCGATCTCAGCGTGGCATTCCCACGCGCTTGCCTCGGTCCCGGTCGGGGCGAGCAGGGCCGAGGTACTGCGGGTTCTGGGGCAACCTGACGTGGTGGAGCATGCCGGTGCTCCCTTTACCCGCTATGCCAGCAGTGGATGCGGGGTCGCTGTGCGCAGCGATGGTGGTATGAGAACCGGCTGGGCCTGGATACCCAAGCCTGGTCGGTGGAGTTGGCTGCTTCCGATCACGTGCTCGCAACGTCGCGCTTGACATCACTGTAGAAGACCGCGACGAGCGCATGCGTATCCATCGACCTTTCATCTTCATCGCAAGCTTGGCCCTGATGGCGTGGTGCGGGCTGATGGGCGTAATGGTGCTCATTTATGGCTTCAACGAGCACGGCCTGAGCTGCGGCAGGCTGTGCTCACTGGAGATCTCCATCCGCCTGCTCTTTGGTGATCGGGGATTCGAAATACTGGTTGCGATGGGGCTCGTTGCCGCGGCGCTGATGGTCGGGCATATCGCACTGCGGGAGGGCATGCATGCCGGGCGGCAGCGGAGGCATGTGGGGCGCGGTGGGCGCAAACACCCCCGACCGGAGCGACCCCGGTCGTAGGGTGTCTGCACCGGGGTAAATCGCTCCATGTGGGACGCTGCAGGTCGCTTCAGCGATGCAGGGCGTCGATGATCAGCCCGGTGGCGATCTCCACCAACAGGTACTCGTTGTCGGACTGGCGCACCCAACGCCGGTCGCGGCCCGGCTCGCGCAGGTCATAGCGCGCGTAATCGTCTACCCAGTAGCGGCGGTCCACTTCGGCCCACGGCAGGCGCTCGCCACGTCGCCAGGCCTTCTTCTGCCAGCCCGGCGGCGGCGCATCACGGTTATGCGGGCCGCCCGCATGCGGTGGCGGGCCGTTGCCGCGGGCGTGGTGCGGCGGATCGGCGAAGGCGGGCGCTACGGCGAGTGCTGCGGCCGAGCCCACGGCAATGGCAAGAAGACGTATGGATGTCATCGGGATGCCTCCGTCATGGCCGCGATATGCGGCGCTGTGAGCGCGAATATAGGGCAGGCCGTGTGAATGAATACGGATGTGGACAGGGCTTTCATGAACAGATCGGGTAGCGGCTGCTGCTGCGAAGACGACGTCAGCGGGCCGCACCAATGGCGACGGCCCCTGCAGCCCAACCGCCACCCAGTGACAGGAACACATCCATCTGACGGTCGACCCGCTCCGCGCGGGAGGCCGCCAGTGCGGACTCCGCATCTGCCAGCGCGGCCTGGGCCGAAAGCACGTCGAGAAAATCGATCCTGCCGAAGCGGTAGAGCTGCTGTGCCTGTCCGGCTGCGCGCGCCGCGTCCCCGCGCGCCTGCGCCAGGCTGCGCTCGCGTTCAAGCTCCTGCGTGCAGGCAGAAAGCGCGGTCTCGGTCTGGCGCAGTGCCTGCAGCACGATGCCGTCAAAGGAAGCAAGAGCGGCATCCACATTGGCGCCGGCCGCCGCGATGCGGGCCTTGGCCACGCGGCGGTTGGGCCAGTGCCATGAGAGCAGCGGCCCGACGCTCGCCCCGAAACCGTCGGCCGAAAGCAGCTGCCCTCGCGTGCCTGCTGTGCCCAGGGATGCGCCCAGGGTGACCCGCGGATAAAGTTCCGCGGTCTCTACGCCGATCATCGCCGTGGCCGCGGCAAGGCTCCGCTCGGCGGCACGTATGTCAGGGCGCCGCTGGAGCAGCTGCCAGCCCTCACCGACCGGCAGCGCCTGCTCCAGCTCCGGGGGGCGCGGGCATGCTTCCGCCTCCCTCGGATAGTCTGCCGGCACCCTGCCCATCAATGCGGCCAGTTCGAACAGTGCGGCCTGACGTTCGGCCAGCAGGTGCGGTATCCCCGCCGCGCTGCGGTTGACGGCGGCACCGGCACGGCTGACATCGAAGTCCGTTCCTCGACCGCCTGCGGCGAGGCGGCGGGTTGCCTCCAGCGTGGCGTGCTGGATCGCCAGCACCTGCCGGGTTGCGGCGAGCGTGTGATTGCGGGTGCACACCTGGAGATAGGCACGCGTGACGGCAGCAGCGACGACCACGCGGACCTGGTCGCGTGCCGCAGCGACGGCCTCGGCGTCCGCGTTGGCGGCTTCGATGCCGCGGCGGATGCCGCCTGCAAGATCCAGTGGATAGGAGAGGTGAAGGCCCAGCGCATACGACTGCGGCGCGGCCGACGCTTGGGCGTAACCACCTGTATGGGTGAGCGTGCCCGATGCATCCACGTCGGCTTGCACGGCACCGCGCGCGCGGTACTCCAGCACGGTTGCGCTGGCGCGCCGAAGGTTGGCATCGGCGGCGCGCAGGTCGGTATTGGCCGCCAGTGCTTCGCGTACGTAGGCGTCAAGCCGGGGGTCGCCGTACAGGTGCCACCATCGATCTGGTGGCGCGTCCTGGCTGAACGATGCCTCCTGGCCCGAGACGAACGCCCGCGCCACCTGGGGGGAGGCCGCGACCGCATTCGCAGGCAGGTGATAGTCGGGGCCGGATACGCAGGCCGTCATGGGCAGCAGCAGGGCAAGCAGCCCACCGCGTAGTGTTCGCACGCTCACTTGCAGGCTCCCGGTGCCGAGGGTGTGATGGTCACACTCGCAGTGCGACCCACGATCAGGCGGGTATCCGACGGCGCATCATCGATGCGGATGCGTACCGGGATGCGCTGCGCCAGCCTCACCCAGGTATAAGTTGGCGCCACGGCGGGCAGCAGGTTGTGTGTGCTTGAGCGCTGATCGTCGGCAATGCCGGCGGCGATGGTATCCACGTGTCCGCGGACGTCGTGGTTGTCGCCCATCAGCCGGGCCACGGCGGCATCGCCCTCGGTGATGCAGGCCAGTTTGGTTTCCTCGAAGTAGCCCTCGATACGCAGGCTGCCGGTGTCGATCAGCGCCAGTGCCTGCGCACCGGGTTGCAGGTAGTCGCCCGCGTGCAGGTCGAGGTTGGTGATGATGCCATCGGTGGTTGCGCGCACCTCGGTGCGTTGCACGTTGAGCTGGGCAACGCGCTGTTCGGCCCGTGCCTGCGCCAGCGCGGCCAGCTCGGTATCGACCTTGGCGGCATTGCGTTCGCGGGTTTCCGAAGCGACCAGGTTGCCAAGTGCGTTGTCCCGCGCCGATTCGCGGCGGGCCAGCGCCAGCGTGGCATGCGCGCTCCTGACCGCCGCGTCTGCCTTCTCCAGCGTGGCGGCGAAGCGTGGCTGATCGAGCACCAGCAGCAGCTGGCCGGCACTGACCCGCTGGTTGTCGTGCACCAGCACCTGGGTGACCAGCCCCCCCATGTCCGACGCAACGCGCACCACATCGGCGCGCACCCGCCCATCCCGCGTCCACGGGCGCATTTCGTAACGATTCCAGAGGGAGAGCGCGGCAATGGCGGCAAGCGCACACACGCCCAGCGTTGCGCTCCAGCGCCCGATGACAGCAAGCAGGTCTTTCATTTCATTTCTCGAGCAGGGGCGAGAGCCGGATCATCAGCTCCGCCAGGATCACGAACAGGGACAGGCCCACCAGCGGCCGCGCGGCGAACAGCCGGTACAGGCCGAGGCTGGCGAGCAGGCGTGAAGTCAGTATCGACAGCGCCAAGGCGGCAGCGGCCACGGCGAGCAGGCCGGGAATGAGCACGCCATCAATGGAAAGATCAGAGAGCATGCGGTCAGTGCTGATGGGTGAGCGGTGAGGCCAGCAGGTCGCGGCGCAACCCGCTGAGCAGGTGCAGCAGATACCCTCGATCGGCCTCGGCGATGGCTGTTGCGGCCTCGCGCATGCAGTCCAACAACTTCAGAAGATGGGCATCGACACTGCGTGGCGCGTGGGCGCGAACCCTGAAATGTGCGGCGACGCGTTCGACCAGCGCCGCGTGTAGCGCCCGAACGTGCGGGTTGTCCAGGTACTTGTCCAGTGTGCGGAGTTGGCTGGATGCATGTGCCGCACGAACGTCCGCAAACAATGCCCGCAGCTCGTGTACTGCGCTGGAACGGCCCTGCAACCTTGGAGCGAGCAGCCCGATTCGATCCAGCATGCGGTTGAGCCAGGCGCGGGTCACATCACCTCGTCCGGCGGTGTGTCGTGCGATATCCCGACGGATCGAATGCTCCAACCGTGCGCGGTTGCGGCCCGCGTCGGCGGTTTGGAACAGCTGCATGCTGCACAGTGCCACCGTCGTACCCACGAACAGCGCAACGCTGTTGTTGAGTGCGCCGCCGATGTTGACCGAATTGGTCGCGCCCAGGCCTGCGATGATCGGGAAGGTCAGTACCACGCCCAGGGCGGCCATGATGAAGGGCGGCCGGGCCAGGAACGATCCGCACAGCAGCAGCACCGGCGCGAGCGCGGCAATCAGGCCGGTGATATCGGACAACGCGGGGAAGATCAGCAGACCGTAGAGCAGGCCGACGGCCACGCCGATGCACGATCCCACCAGGTAGCGCATGACATGCGGTGCCGGCGCTTCGATCGTGCCGAACAGCACGCACGCCGTGCCGATGATGGATACCGCCGTGGCGCCCTCCGACCAGCCGGTGACGATCCATAGAACGCAGCTCAGCAGGATGCCGGCGAACGCGCCCAGCGCGCTGCGCAGGGCAAGCCGATGATCCCGGTGAAGTACCGCACCCTGCACATGTCGCGCAAGGCGGGCAGGCACATGCCGACGCCAGTCGGGACGGGCAGTGTGCAGTTGCGCCTGCAGCACGCGGCAGTCGGCGTGGGCGAGGTCGAGCTCGGTCTGTTGCGCGGCGAGGCCGGCCTGCAGCAGATCGCGCCAGCCCGTTGCATCCATCGCGCCGGCCTGTGGTGAACGCAGCCGGTCGATGGAATCTTCCACCGCGCTGGACAGCATCAGGACGTCCAGCATCCGATCGTGCAGGGCGCGCAGGATCTGCACCTGCGCCACGCCGTGGGCGCTGTCGTAGGGCAGGTGGATCGACAGCACATGCAGCTCGAGCAGGTCGGCGGCCACTTTCGAGCGGTCCGTCGCCAGTACCGTGTCCGATGCACCGGCGCGCATGTCCCGTGTCCATCGTTCCGCATCATCCAGCACGGCAGCAACCCGCGCGTGCACGCGCATCGAGACCCGGCGCGGCAGCACCAGCGCATGTACCAGCGTTGCAGCCAGGATGCCGATGGCGATTTCCTGCACCCGCGTGATGGCAATGGTGAACACGTCTCCCGGCACCATCACCGCAGGAAATCCAATCAGGCTGGTGGTATAGCCGGCCAGCAGGAACGCATAGGCACGTGGCGTGCGGTCGAGCATCGCCAGATACAGGCACAGCGCCATCCACGTGGCGAGTGCGGCGCTCAGCACCAGGGGGGCATTGGCGAAACGTGGCACCAGCACGACGGTGGCGACGGCCCCGCCCACGGTACCGAGCAGGCGGAACAGGCCGCGGCTGAGCGTTGCCCCGGAAAGGGGCTGTGACACCAGATAGACCGTGCCGATCACCCAGAACGGGCGATTCAGGCCGACCCTTAGAGAGACATACAGCCCCAGCGACGCGGCGAGCAGACATTTGAGCGAGAACAGCAGCGCTTCCTGATCGGTCCTGAGGGCAGGGTTTTTCAACCGGGCAAATGCCTGGCGCATGTAGGGGCGGAACGGGGTGGGGGAGTGCATGCGGCTCATGCTAGTGATCGGCCGCGCTGGCGAATTTCGCTACAATGACAATCAATCGCTAAAACCGGCCAATGTGAGAATGGCTCGCATTTCGCTCCCCGGCTTTGACCTGGACCCGGACGAGACCGATCGCCCGGCGGTCGCCAGCCGCCTGCAGGTGGCCGAGCACGACGCGGAGATTCCCGTGCATGAGCACCGCAAAGGTCAGCTCATTCTTGCGCTGCATGGGGCGGTGACCTGCGAAGTGGCCAATGCGTTGTGGATCGTGCCGCCCCAGTGTGGCGTCTGGATTCCGGGTGGCATGCCGCACAGCAACCGCGCCACCGCCAACGCGCGCCTGTGCTACCTGTTCGTCGAGCCCGGCATCGTCGATCTGCCCATGCAATGCGTGACGCTGGCGATCTCCCCGATGCTGCGCGAGATGATCCTGCACCTGGCCGACGCGCCGCTGGACTACCCGCATGGCAGCCACACCGACCGGCTGGCGCGCGTGTTGCTGGACGAGCTGGTACAGATGCCGGCCGAGCACCTGTCGTTGCCGGTCAGCCATCACCCGAAGGTGCGTGCGCTGGCTGCGGCGCTGTCGGCGGATCCGGCAGACCGCAGCACCATCGGCCAGTGGGCCTTGCGCCTGGCCCTGGGCGAGCGCACGTTGACCCGGCTCATCGAACGGGAAACGGGCTTGTCCTTCGGGCGCTGGCGGCAGCAGCTGCACCTGCTCATCGCCATTCGTGAACTCGCCGCGGGTGCACCGGTACAACGCGTTTCCGAGACGCTGGGCTATGAGTCGGTGACGGCCTTCATCACGATGTTCAAGAAGGCGCTTGGCCTTTCCCCGACGCGGTACTTTGCGGTGCGCCTGCGCGGGCAGTAGTCGGGAACATCCCGGCAAGCCCTTGCCTGGAATGGCTAGTTCAAGGTGCCGGAGACCGATTGAATCGCGGTCACCACCGCAGCAGGATCCTCGCGCTGGAGGGTATGCCCGGTCGCCAGGTAGCGATGCGTGCCGCGCGTGAATCCCGAGAAGAGCAGGGCGTGCTGCGCCTTCCAGAGTGCCTTGCCCGCTGCGGTTTCTTCGAAGAACAGCGGTTCGGCAGCGAGCTGGGTTGCAGTCAGCAGCGCGACCGGCACGTCCGGCATTGAGCGCGGGGTCTGTGCACCGGGTGCATCCAGTTGTTCCGTCAGCACGGCATAGTCGGCGGCCATGGCCGGCGGCAGCATTGCCCGCAGCTGGGCATCGTCTGCCTGCACGCGGGCACTGTCGGCCTGCTTGAACGCATGGCGCTGCCCCATCGTGGCCGGGTCCACCAGCACCAGGCCCTGCAGGCGCTCCGGATGGCGGCGTGCAAACTCCGTGGCCAGCAGGCCGCCATAGGAATGACCCACCAGCACAATGCGGCGACCGGGTGCGAGCGTATCGATCACGGCCGTGAGGTCGGCCAGATGCGCATCGATGCGCTTGGCGTGACCCTCGCTGCCGGACTTGCCGAGTCCTGCACGGGCGTAGGTGATGCTGTGGTAGTCGCGCCCCAGACCCGCAACCACCTCCTTCCAGGCGCCCGCGCCCTGCCCGAAACCGGATTCAAAGACCACGGTGATCGGGCCTGCCCCGGTCTCTTCGGCCTGCAGTGTGTAAGCGCCCCGATCCACCTGGATTTCCCCGGCGTGGGCGGTGCCCGCAGCGGCCATCACCGCGGCCAGCACCCACAACGTCACTCGGCTGCTCTTCATTGCCATTCCCCTGGGCCGTGACGCGTGCCAGCCCTTCCGATGGGTCAGGTATGCAGCGGAGTGCCACAGCCTGCCGACCTCGCGACAGGTCGTGCTGGTAATGTAGTGATGTATAACACCGACTCCCTGTGCAGGAAGTCATAGGGACGGGGGCGTAGACCGCTGAATGGCGTTGGATGCTTGAATCTGTGATCGGTTACGCGGCTCCACACTTGAACGTGCAAGCGTCCTCAACGATAAAGGCGGCATGTGGCACTGCCGCATACCGGACCAGGGACGATCCGAAGCATGACGCGGGGAACACCTCCGCTTTCTCGTTCCCGCCGGCGCTGTGTTCGTCCAGGAAGGAGAACAGGGATGTTGGAACGACTGAAGACCATTTCGTGTGCCGTGCTGGCGATTGTTGCCGTCGGCTGCTTCGCCCCTGCAGTGGCACAGGCGCAGGAAAGCAGGATCACCTGGCGTATTTCGCAGCCCGGCGGCGATGCGACCCAATACAAGACCCAGCAGGCGGCGGTAGCCGCCATCAAGAACCTGCCCGCACCCAGCCCGTTCCCGCCGGAGTTCCAGTTCGGCTGGCAGTACGTGGACAAGATCAAGTCGAAAGTCGTGGACTTGAACGGCAACACGTCGATCACCTACTGGATGGGGAAGGCGCAACCCTCCGATCCAGACTGGACCTATCTGAGTACAGAAGAGTTTTCGACGGAAGAGGCGATGGTTGCGAGCTTCCTCGCGGAAGTCCAGGCAAGCAACCCTGTCTGTCCGGGTGCTGCTGTCACACCTCAAGGCGACTGGTTCTCTGGTACGCCGGAAACGGAAGGCGTTGTGGAGTCGAGGTTCTATCAGATCACTCATATGATCGGGCAGAACACGGCCGAATCGCCTTGCGCTCCCTACGTGAGCCAGATGGCCTTCGGACGCAAACGCCGCCTTGATTGCCCTGTTCCTCTTACGCAGTGGTCCAACAAGCACAACGCCTGCGTCAGCGAAGAGTTCGTTGCCACCATCACTTCCAAGTCGCAGAAGTGCGACAAGGACGGTGGCAATGGTAGTTGCCCTTTGACGGGCAGAGATAGTGCTTCTGAGTTCGGCATGGATATGAGCCCAGTTGCCCGAAATGAGCCGGAAACGGATGGTGGCGCCTGCGACGGCAATGTCGGCAACCCCTGCGATGTCAAGACCGGTGAAAAGTATGAGATCGCGCGGGACTTCGATCTTGGCTGGATCGCACTGACGCGCTTCTATCACTCCGGCATCTCCACCTCATCCGGTGGCTTCGGTTATGGCTGGACCCATTCGCTGGGCGCCCACCTGGCACTGGATGGCGTTGACAGTGTGGGCATCATTGAAAGCACTGGTTTCCAGCGTGCATTCAAGAAGATCGGGCAAGCCTATGAGGCGGACGACGACAGTGGCGATCGTCTGGTCCAGAACGGCAACTGGACACTGTACACGGCCGATTCCATCTCTACCTTCGGCGCGGACGGGCGTCTTGCCGCCAAGCGCTTCGCGGATGGCACGTCGCTGACCTACATCTATGACGACAGCGACCGCCTTGCAGCCGTCACCCACAGCAGTGGCCGCACGCTCGAGTTCGTTTACCAGTCCAACGACTATGAGGCGCTGATCAGTTCGGTGCTGGTCGAAGGCATTCCGCTCGCCACTTATACCTACACGCCGCAGAACCAGGTCGCCACGGTGACCTATGCGGGTGGTGGTGTGCGGACGTATCACTACGAGAACCAGGACTTCCCCCAGCACCTGACCGGCATCACCGCCGAGGACGGTCGCCGCTACAGCACCTTCACCTACGATTCCATCGGTCGTGTGATCTCCAGTCAGCATGCCGGCGGTGCCGATGGCGTGACGCTGGCCTACAGCCCCAATGGCGGTGCGGTGGTGACCGACGCGCTGGGGCGGCAGACCGACTACACCCTGACACCCGGAGGCGATAGCGCTCCGTCGCGCAAGGTGACCGGCCTGACGGATTCGCAGGGAACCGTCAGCCGAACCTACTACGACCAGAGTGTCGACTTCCGCCGGCGTCTGAATACCTACACCGATCGCCGCGGCATCCAGACCAAGCACACCTATGCGCAGGGCACCGATCCGGTGAGCGGTCGTGCCGTCAGCATCCATACCGTGACCGAAGCGGTCGGCTTTCCCGAGCAGCGTGTGGTGACCACGGCGCGCGACGTCGAAACCAATGCGGTACTGACCACCCGGATCGGTAGCCGCGAAACCCGCACGGCCTTCAATTCCCGACGCCAGCCGACGGCCAACACCGTGACCGACACCGCTTCCGGTCAGACGCGCATCACCAACTACACGTACTGCGAAGCCGCTGATGTGGCAGCGGCAGGCAGCTGCCCGGTGGAGGGGCTGCTGAAGAGTGTGGATGGCCCGCGCACGGATGTGGCCGATGCCGTTACCTATGCCTATTACTCGGCGGATGATGCAGGGTGCGCGACGGGAGGTGCCTGCACCTATCGCAAGGGCGACCTGCGCAGCGTGACCAATGCGCTGGGCCAGACGGTCGAGACTCTGGCCTACGACGCTTTCGGACGGCCGTTGTCGGTCAAGGATGCCAACGGCGTGGTCACCGACTACACCTACCATGCTCGCGGCTGGCCAACCTCGGTCACCGTACGTGGCGCGACCACTGCCGAGAATCGGGTCACCCAGATCAGCTACTGGCCGACCGGCCAGGTGCAACAGATCACCGAGCCCGACGGCAGCAGCGTTTCCTATGTCTACGATGCGGCGCTGCGCTTGACCGATATCGAGGACAACGCGGGCAACACGATTCACTACACGCTGGACAATGCCGGCAATCGCCTCAAGGAAGACACGCTCGATGCAGGCGGTACCCTGCGCCGTACCCTCGCACGGACGTTCAACACACTCGGCCAGCTGACCGCACTGAAGGACGCAGGCAACCACGCTACCGGCTTTGCCTACGATGCTAACGGCAACCCGCAGACCGTGACCGACGCCCTGCAGCGCGTGACCAGCCAGCAGTACGACCCGCTGAACCGCCTGGCCCAGACCTTGCAGGACGTGGGTGGCGTGGCCGCCGAGATCCGCAGCCAGTACAACGCGCTGGACCAGGTCACCCAGGTCACTGACCCGAAGGGCCTGCATACCACCTACGCCTACAACGGATTCGGTGACCTGACCGGGCAGGTCAGCCCGGACAGTGGCGCCAGCAGCTTCACCGTGGACGCCGCCGGCAACCGCAAGACGGCCACCGATGCACGCGGCATCACTGCCACCTATCACTACGATGCACTCAACCGCCTGATCGGCATCGCCTACCCGGACCCCAATCTGGACGTGGGCTACAGCTATGACGTGGCGCCGGCCGCCTGTGCCGCCGACGAGCGCTTTGCCAAGGGCCGCCTGGGGCAGGTGCTGCACGCCAATGGCAGCACCCAGTACTGCCATGACCGCTTCGGCCAGGTCACCCGCAAGGTGCAGACCGTCAATGGTGTGGCCAGCACCCTGCGCTATGCCTACAGCAAGACGGGTCGCTTGACCGCGTTGACCTACCCCGACGGCAGCGTGGCCGACTACGTGCGCGATACCCAGGGCCGCATCAGCCAGATCGGCCTGACCCGCCCCGGCCAGGCGCGCCAGATCGTGGTGAACAACGTGACCTATGCGGCCTTCGGCCCGGCGACCGGCTGGACCTATGGCAATGGCCGCCAGCTGCAGCGTCCGCTGGACCTGGACTATCGCCCGCAAGCGGTGCATGACCCGGCTGCAGGCGGCCTGTCGCTGGGCTATGGCTATGATCCGGTCGGCTCGATCACTGAGCTGAAGAATGGCGCAGGCTCGACGGTGCTGGCCAAGTACGCCTACGACACGCTGGGCCGACTGACCCAGACCCAGGACGGCGCGACCGGCACGCCGATTGAAACCTATGCCTATGACGCCACCGGCAATCGCACTGCGCTGACCACCTCAGCAGGCACCGCCAGCTACACCTATCCCGCAACCAGCCACCGGCTGACCGCCGTGGATGGCGAGGCGCGCAACCATGACGCGGTGGGCAACACCACCAGCATCGGCGGCAAGACGTTCACCTACAACGATGCCAACCGCATGAACGCCGTGAAGCAGGGCGATGCCGTGCTGGAAAGTTATGCCTACAACCACCGCGGCGAGCGCGTGCTGCGCACCCCAGCCGGTGGTGCGGCTCAGATCACCCTGTACGACGAGGCCGGGCAGTGGCTCGGTAACTACTCGGCCACGGGCCAGGCGCAGCAGCAGGCCATCTGGCTGGACAACTATCCGGTGGCGCTGATCAACACGCCGGCTACCGGCGTGCCGGAGCTGGCCTACGTGCAGCCGGATCATCTGGGCACGCCGCGCGTGGTGATCGACCCGGTGCGGAATGTCTCGATATGGGAGTGGAGCAACAAGAGCGAGGTGTTCGGCAACCAGATTCCGAGTCTTGATCCGGATGGCGATGGTGTGGCGTTCGAGTTGGCGCTGCGCTTCGCCGGGCAGCAGGCGACGGATGCGAGTGGGCTGTTCTACAACTATCGGAGGGAATACGACCCGGCAGTGGGGCGGTATACCCAGAGCGATCCGATTGGGTTGATGGGTGGACTGAACTCGTTCGCGTATGGAAGCGGAGATCCCACTGGCCGTGTCGATTCGCTAGGCTTGGCCGATAAAAAATACATACCTCAGGCCGTACCTGTTTCACCGGAGTTGCAGGCGGTCGGAAATCGGCTCCAGAGGCTGGCAAACCAAGCAGCGTCCACCATCGACGCCACCTGTGGATGGCGTTGCTCACTGCCTTGGATACGCGGAACGCTCATCCATAGTGAGTTCAAGCGCCTGGTGGATACCACATGCCCGACGTCTCAGTATGCGACTGAGGTGAGCTACGCTGGCCGTAGGGTTGTTAGGTATGGGTACCCGGGGTCCTCACGGGCGGACGCTGTGTACGGCCCAGTTGATGCACCTCAAGCCATCTTCGATCTGAAGACTGGTTGGGCTTACATCTCCTGGGATCAGTACAATAAGTACGTCAAGAATCTCCCCGAGGGAACTCTCGTGGTGGAACTTAAGCCTGAAGGCCGTTGATAAGATGAACAAGCGATACATTTGCAGCCTTCTGCGGAAAAGGTCCGGCCTGATCGGCGGGTCAAGCGGATATTTTTTCCGAAGTGACTATGACTATGTGGCACAAGGAATTGTTCTGGAGTTCGTCCCAAGGGGGCTCTATGTATGGAATTTTGTATTTCCATTGTTTGACTCCTTTGGGCCGCATCTTTCCTACAGCAGCCGAATCGCGGATCGGCCGTTTATCGGAAGGGATCAAATGGCAGACGATGATGTGGTTGAGAGCATTCTTTCATCGATCGAGCTGCGAAACGTTATTGAAGCGAAGTCTTCAATGACCTTGATGGAATTTGCATCATTTCTCGAGACGCGGGGCTTGAGAGGTGCTCACGCTCATATCAATCATGCAACTGCATTGGCGCTATTGGGGAAGACGGATCTAGCGCTGAAGTTGCTGAAGGAACTAGTCCCGGCGTTGGATGATCATGATCTGAAACTTTGCGATTCTCTAATAGTGGCCCTGAATCTTGGAGTTGAGGCGGTCAAATCGATGCTGGACGTGGTGAAGGAGAAGAATGTTAAGAAGCTGGGCGGCGCCTGATCCAAAGGTTAATCGTCCAGTGTTTCCCGGGTAGCCATCAGCCGCCAAGTGCCTGCTGCGTCTCGAACTTTATCGGGGCGGCTCGTCGCTGGAGCGGTGGCGCTGTCTTGGGTTCTAGAACATCTCGATGTGCAGGGCGACGTTTGCGCGTGTCTCGTCGTGATTGCTTTAGATCCTCTGCTTTGTATGTTCCCGCTACTGTCGCTGGAAGAAGTTCTCCATCGATGCGTTGTCATGGCTGTTTCCTATCCGGCTCATGCTGCACAGGATGTCTGCTCGCGCAGAACGCTCTGCCAGTTTTACTGGGTGAAGAGCGAATTGAGTTCGCCAGGGTTGACGATAACGAGCCGGGACTTGCTGATCTTCTTGATCGTTGGAAAGCGGTCGGCTATCCGCTGTCCGGCCTGAAGTGTTTCCGTATCGAGACCCGCTCGACCGGAAGCGTCATTCTCATCTACGCCAAGACATGGCGGATCGAGCATCTGCTGATGGCGGGCGCGGTGCTCTGAAGGACATCCCGTGCCCAGATTCCTCACCCCCGACGAGGTCTCCCTCATCCACAGGCTGCTGCCTGGGGCGACCGAGCTGTCCGAACGGTTGTTGAAGGATCTGGCGCTCGCCCAGGTGGAGGACGTGGAGGTCGTCGGATTCGGAGGCGTGGTGTTCCTGTCCAGCACGACCCAGGTCTTCGGAAGCGACATTGCCACTGCAATGCTTGCCGATGCCGACGGCGTGCCGGTGAGAGTCACCCTGTGCCTGGACAATCACGATCAGCTCTTCGAGCTGGAGCTGTGCAAAGTGGACTTCTCACCGATCATCGGGGTCGATCTGAGGAGCGCTTTCAGCGAGCACTGACACCTGCTGAAAGCGGTCCTCGCCGAAGGGCGTGGCGCATCGCGTTCACCCTTCGGGCTGCAACCGCCCCACCGCCTGCGCGCACAACGACTGGCAGGCCATGACCAATCCCTCCATCACCCGGTCGCCCACGTACTCTTCCGGTTCGCCGTTCTGCCGCGTGCGTTCCGCCGCCAGCAGCATTTCCAGCACCACCCGCAACCCGCTCAACGCACAATCGGCATCGGCCAGAGCCAGGCAGCGCCCGGGCAGCTGGTGCCGCTCCGGCCAGGGTTGTCCGTCGGCCGCCGCACCAGAGCCGAT
Organism: Stenotrophomonas sp. AS012628; assembly: GCF_010608305.1. NCBI lineage: Bacteria > Pseudomonadati > Pseudomonadota > Gammaproteobacteria > Lysobacterales > Lysobacteraceae > Stenotrophomonas > Stenotrophomonas sp. AS012628. The sequence continues at coordinate 39,230 of NZ_VMBJ01000047.1, forward strand.
GCGGTTGAGGTTGGCAATGAAGGTGTTCCTGTCCACAGCCGGCGCAGCCTGTGGCGAACCGTCGCCGCGGGCGGTGCTGCGGTAGGCATGCAGATGCGGGAAGTCCGATTCGTTCATGGCAAGGCTCCGTGCAGGGCAATCGGTAGCCGCCACCCGAAAGGTGGCGGGCGGTACGTGGTTCGAATCCGGGTTGGCTTCAAGCCGGCGGGCGCGAACGCCCCCAACGCACCGCCCGCCATAGCCGGCAGACGGATTGCCAGCCG
>NZ_VMBJ01000048.1:0-39026 GCF_010608305.1 Stenotrophomonas sp. AS012628
GCGGCGGGAGCCGGGGCCGGGGCCGGTGTGGCAGGAGCAGGAGCGGGCTGTGCGGCGGCCCCAAGGGGCAGGAGGACGGCCAGAGCGAGACAAGCGGCGAGCGGCTGCGGGCGCATGGTGTCGTTTCCGGGGATTCGGGTCTGGTCGTTCCGGCGTGGGGTACGGAACGACCCGAGTATAGCCCCAGGTTTCATCTAGCTGAAATGGGGGGCGGGCCGACCAGTGGCGTGAAGGCACCATGACCTTTGGGATATGGTGTTGCCGTGAAGTGGTGCATTACTTTGCTACCACACCTGTCCACGCATCCTCCAGGGACCTGACGATGTCGCACCCAACCTTCCTGTCCGGCCGTCGCAGCGGAATCTGCGCTGCCGCACTGCTGATCTCCACCTCCCTGCTGCTGGGCGGTTGCGCCGCAGGGCCCAATTCCGAAGCCAAGGCCGCCGAGACCAAGGAGGAGAAGAAGGTCGACGCGGTCCCGGTCGAAGTGGCCGTGGCCAGCCACCGTGCAGTCGCGGCCAGCTACACCGGTACCGCCGCGTTGGAACCACGCGCCGAATCGCAGGTGGTCGCCAAGACCTCCGGCGTGGCGCTGGCGGTGCTGGTCGAGGAAGGCCAGCGGGTGACCGCTGGCCAGCCGCTGGTGCGCCTGGACCCGGACCGCGCACGCCTGGCCGTGGCGCAGAGCGAAGCGCAGATGCGCAAGCTGGAAAACGACTATCAGCGTGCACAGAAGCTGGTCGTCCAGCAGCTGGTCAGTGCGGCCAGCGTTGACCAGCTGCGCTACGACCTGGAAAACGTCCGTGCGCAGTACCGCCTGGCCACGCTGGAACTGTCCTACACCACGGTGGTGGCGCCGATCTCCGGCGTGATCGCCTCGCGCTCGATCAAGACCGGCAACTTCGTGCAGATCAACACGCCGATCTTCCGCATCGTCGACAACTCGCGGCTGGAAGCCACGCTCAATGTGCCCGAGCGCGAGCTGGCCACGCTGCGCGCCGGCCAGCCGGTGACACTGGCTGCCGATGCACTGCCGGGGCAGAGCTTCACCGGCACCGTCGATCGCATCGCGCCGGTGGTGGATTCGGGCAGCGGCACGTTTCGCGTGGTCAGCGCCTTCGATGGCGCCGCGCATGCGCTGCAGCCCGGCATGTTCGGCCGCATCCGCATCGATTACGACCAGCGTGCCGATGCGCTGGTGGTGCCGCGCCTGGCGCTGCTCGACGACGGTGAGCCGGCGGTGTTCCGGGTGCGCGAAGGCAAGGTCGCACGCGTTCCGGTCAAGCTGGGTTACGCCGAGGGCCCGTGGGTGGAGATCCGTGATGGCCTGGCGGCCGGTGATCAGGTGGTCACCGCCGGCAAGGTCGCGCTGCGCGACGGCACCGCAGTGCAGGTGATCGCTGATCCGAAGGCAAAGGCGAAGACGGTCGCAGCGGCCGCCAAGCCGGCAGACAAGGCCGGGAGCAAGCAATGACCGCCCCGGGCCACGACCACGGTGCTTCGCCGGCGAGCGACGGCGCCGCCGCCGGCATGCGCGGCGGCCTGGTGGAATTCGCCACCCGTCGCCGCGTGACCATCGCCATGTGCACGGTCACCCTGCTGCTGTTCGGGCTGATCGCGCTGGGCAACCTCAAGGTCAACCTGCTGCCCGACCTGAGCTACCCGACGCTGACCGTGCGCACCGAGTACACCGGTGCGGCGCCGACCGAAATCGAAACCCTGATCACCCAGCCGGTCGAAGAAGCGGTGGGCGTGGTCAAGAACCTGCGCAAGCTGAAGTCGGTCTCGCGCACCGGCCAGAGCGACGTGGTGCTGGAGTTCGCCTGGGGCACCAACATGGACCAGGCCAGCCTGGAGGTGCGCGACAAGATGGAAGCGCTGAACCTGCCACTGGAGGCCAAGGCCCCGGTGCTGCTGCGCTTCAATCCGTCCACCGAGCCGATCATGCGCCTGGTGCTGTCGAACAAGGTGGCACCGGCCAGCGATGCCGATGCGATCCGCGAGCTGACCGGCCTGCGCCGCTATGCCGATGAAGACCTGAAGAAGAAGCTGGAGCCGGTCACCGGCGTCGCAGCGGTCAAGGTCGGCGGTGGCCTGGAAGACGAGATCCAGGTCGACATCGACCAGCAGAAGCTGGCGCAGCTGAACCTGCCGATCGACACCGTCATCAAGCGCCTGAAGGACGAGAACATCAACATCTCCGGCGGTCGCCTGGAGGAGGGTTCGCAGCGCTTCCTGGTGCGCACCGTCAACCAGTTCGCCGACCTGGAGGAAATCCGCAACCTGCTGGTGACCACCCAGGCCGCCAATGGCAGCGCGGCCGACTCGGCACTGCAGCAGATGTTCAACATCGCCGCATCGACCGGTTCGGCGGCCGCGATCGCGGCGGCGTCGGCGGCGCAGAGCGCGTCCTCCGGCGGTGGTTCCAGCGTGGTCGCCAACGGTGTGCCGGTGCGCCTGAAGGATGTGGCCACCGTGCGCCAGGGCTACAAGGAACGCGAAGCGGTGATCCGCCTGGGTGGCAAGGAATCGGTTGAACTGGCCATCTACAAGGAAGGCGATGCCAACACCGTGTCCACCGCCGAAGCGCTGCGCAAGCGCCTGGAGCAGATCAAGGGCACGTTCCCCTCCGATGTCGAGATGACCACCATCGAGGACCAGTCGCGCTTCATCGAGCACGCCATCGCCGACGTCAAGAAGGATGCGGTGATCGGCGGGCTGCTGGCCATCCTGATCATCTTCCTGTTCCTGCGTGATGGCTGGAGCACGTTCGTGATCAGCCTGTCGCTGCCGGTCTCGATCATCGCCACGTTCTTCTTCATGGGCCAGCTCGGCCTGAGCCTGAACGTGATGTCGCTGGGCGGTCTGGCACTGGCCACCGGCCTGGTGGTGGACGACTCGATCGTGGTGCTGGAGAGCATCGCCAAGGCCCGCGAGCGTGGCCTGGGCATCCTGCAGGCGGCCATCGTCGGTACCCGCGAAGTGAGCATGGCGGTGGTCGCCTCGACCCTGACCACCATCGCGGTGTTCCTGCCGCTGGTGTTCGTCGACGGCATCGCCGGCCAGCTGTTCCGCGACCAGGCACTGACCGTGGCGATCGCCATTGCGATCTCGCTGCTGGTGTCGATGACGCTGATCCCGATGCTGAGCTCGCTGAAGGGACGGCCGCCGCTGGCGTTCCCGGAAGAGGCGCCGAACGAACCGTGGCAGCCGCAGAACCGTTGGCAGAAGCCGGTGGCGCTGGGTCGCCGTGGTGCCGTGGCGACCGCGCGCTGGAGCTTCTATGCACTGGCCTGGCTGGTCGTGCGGGCGTGGCGTGGCGTGGTGGCGGTGGTTGGCCCGGTGATGCGCAAGGCCAGCGATCTGGCGATGAAGCCCTATGCCGGTGCCGAGCGCGGCTACCTGCGACTGCTGCCGAGCGCGCTGGCGCATCCGGGCAAGGTGCTGGGCGTGGCCACGATCATCTTCGTGGCGACCATGGCGCTGGTGCCGATGCTCGGTGCCGACCTGATTCCGCAGCTGGCACAGGACCGCTTCGAAATGACGGTGAAGCTGCCGGCCGGCACGCCGCTGAAGCAGACCGATGCGCTGGTGCGCGAGCTGCAGCTGGCGCATGGCAAGGGTGAAGGCGTGGCCTCGCTGTATGGTGTCAGTGGCAGCGGCACCCGCCTGGATGCCAGCCCGACCGAAAGCGGCGAGAACATCGGCAAGCTGACCGTGGTGATGGAAGGCGGCGGCAACGCGCGCACCGAGGCGGAGATCACCGAGCGCCTGCGTGACACCATGGGCCAGCATCCGGGTGCCCAGGTCGACTTCGCGCGGCCGGCGTTGTTCAGTTTCTCCACGCCGCTGGAAATCGAGCTGCGCGGGCAGGACATGGCGACGCTCGAAGTGGCCGGCCAGCGCCTGGCGGCGATGCTGCGCGGCAACGCGCACTACGCCGACGTGAAGTCGACGGTGGAGGAGGGCTTCCCGGAAATCCAGATCCGCTTCGACCAGGAACGCGCGGGTGCGCTGGGCCTGACCACCCGCCAGATCGCCGATGTGGTGGTGAAGAAGGTGCGCGGTGACGTGGCCACCCGTTACAGCTTCCGCGACCGCAAGATCGACGTGCTGGTGCGTGCACAGGAAGGTGATCGTGCCAGCGTGGAAAGCATCCGCCGCCTGATCGTCAATCCCGGCAGTACCCGTCCGGTGACGCTGGACGCGGTTGCCGACGTGGTTGCCACCACTGGCCCCAGCGAGATCCATCGCGCCGACCAGACCCGCGTGGCCGTGGTCTCGGCCAACCTGCGCGACATCGATCTGGGTGCGGCCATGCGTGAAGTGCAGCAGATGGTCGCCGAGCAACCGCTGGGCGCGGGTGTCGGCCTGCACATCGGCGGCCAGGGTGAGGAGCTGGCGCAGGCGGCGAAGTCGCTGATCTTCGCCTTCGGCCTGGCGATCTTCCTGGTCTACCTGGTGATGGCGTCGCAGTTCGAGTCGCTGCTGCATCCGTTCGTGATCCTGTTCACCATCCCGCTGGCGCTGGTCGGCGCGATCCTGGCACTGATGCTGACCGGCAAGCCCATCTCGGTGGTGGTGTTCATCGGCCTGATCCTGCTGGTGGGCCTGGTCACCAAGAACGCGATCATCCTGATCGACAAGGTCAACCAGCTGCGCGAGGCCGGCGTGGCCAAGCATGAGGCTCTGGTGGAAGGTGCACGTTCGCGCCTGCGGCCGATCATCATGACCACCCTGTGCACGCTGTTCGGCTTCCTGCCGCTGGCGGTGGCGATGGGCGAGGGTGCTGAAGTGCGTGCGCCGATGGCGATCACCGTAATCGGTGGCCTGCTGGTGTCGACCCTGCTCACCCTGCTGGTGATCCCGGTGGTGTACGACCTGATGGATCGCCGCGGTGATGCCTACTACCGCGAGCGTGGCCGCAAGCACGCCGGTGAGATCGAGCCGGGTGCAGCAGGCAGCGCGGCGGGTGTGGAGGAGCCGGCATGAGTGTTGCCGAGTTCTCCATCCGCCGTCCGGTCACCACCATCATGTGTTTTGTGTCACTGGTGGTGATCGGCCTGATCGCCTCGTTCCGGCTGCCGCTGGAAGCGCTGCCGGACATCTCCGCGCCGTTCCTGTTCGTGCAGATCCCGTACACCGGTTCAACCCCGGAGGAAGTGGAGCGGACCATCATCCGCCCGGTGGAGGAATCGCTGGCGACGATGACCGGCATCAAGCGCATGCGCTCGTCGGCCACCTCCGAGGCGGCGCTGATCTTCATCGAGTTCAGCGACTGGGACCGCGACATCGCCATCGCCGCCTCCGATGCACGCGAACGCATCGATGCGATCCGCAGCGACCTGCCCGATGACCTGCAGCGCTACAACGTGTTCAAGTGGTCCAGCAGTGACCAGCCGGTGCTGAAGGTGCGGCTGGCCAGCACCACCGACCTGACCACTGCCTATGACATGCTCGACCGCGAGTTCAAGCGGCGCATCGAGCGCATCCCTGGCGTGGCCCGCGTCGACATCACCGGCGCGCCGCCGAACGAGGTGGAGATCGCCATCGATCCGAACCGCCTCAACGCGCACGGTCTGAGCATCAATGAGCTGAGCGAGCGCCTGCGCACGCTGAACTTCTCGATCTCCGCCGGGCAGATCGATGACAACGGCCAGCGCGTGCGCGTGCAGCCGGTGGGCGAGATCACCGACCTGCAGGAAATGCGCGACCTGGTGATCAACGCCAAGGGCCTGCGCCTGGGCGACATCGCCGACGTGCGCCTGAAACCGGCGCGGATGAACTACGGGCGTCGCCTGGACGGCAACCCGGCGGTCGGCCTGGACATCTTCAAGGAACGCAGTGCCAACCTGGTGGAAGTCTCGCGCGCGGCGCTGGCCGAGGTCGAATCGATCCGCACGGAGCCGTCGATGCGCGACGTGCAGATCAAGGTGATCGACAACCAGGGCAAGGCGGTGACCTCCTCGCTGCTGGAACTGGCCGAGGCCGGTGCGGTCGGCCTGATCCTGTCGGTGACGGTGCTGTTCTTCTTCCTGCGCCATTGGCCGTCCACGCTGATGGTCACCCTGGCCATCCCGATCTGCTTCACCATCACCCTGGGCTTCATGTACTTCGTCGGGGTGACGCTGAACATCCTGACCATGATGGGCCTGCTGCTGGCCGTCGGCATGCTGGTCGACAACGCCGTGGTGGTGGTGGAGAGCATCTACCAGGAGCGCGAGCGCCTGCCCGGGCAGCCGCGGCTGGCCTCGATCATCGGCACCCGCAACGTGGCCATCGCGCTCAGCGCCGGCACGCTGTGCCACTGCATCGTGTTCGTGCCGAACCTGTTCGGCGAGACCAACAACATCAGCATCTTCATGGCGCAGATCGCGATCACCATCTCGGTCTCGCTGCTGGCCTCGTGGCTGGTCGCGGTCAGCCTGATCCCGATGCTGTCCGCGCGCATGGCCACGCCCAAGCAGGTGCACTCGCAGACCGGCATGATCGCGCGCCTGCAGCGCCGCTACGCCAGGCTGCTGGACTGGTCGCTGCATCATCGTGGCTGGAGCCTGCTCGGCATTCTGCTGGTGGTGCTGGTCAGCCTGGTGCCGATGAAGCTGACCAAGATCGACATGTTCGGTGGTGACGGCGGCAAGGACATCTTCATCGGCTACATGTGGAAGGGCGCCTACACCTATCGGCAGATGTCCGAGGAAGTGGCGCGGGTGGAGAACTGGATCGATGCCAACCGTGAACGCCTGCACGTCAAGCAGGTCTATTCCTGGTACAGCGAGCAGGAAGGCAGCTCCACCGTGGTCACCCTGGACGAGAAGTACGCCAAGGACATCAAGGCGCTGCAGGAAGAACTGCGCAAGGGCCTGCCGAAGTCAGCCCGCACCGACTACTTCGTCGGCAACCAGGGCGGCGATGGGGGTGGCGGCGGCAACCAGGGCGTGCAGGTGCAGCTGGTCGGCGACTCCAGTTCGATGCTGCAGGAGATCGGCCAGGAAGTGGTACCGCTGCTGGCCCAGCGTGCCGAGCTGCGCGATGTGCGCATCGACAATGGTGAGAAGGGCGGCGAGCTGAAGGTGCGCGTCGACCGCGAGCGCGCCGCCGCATTCGGCTTCAATGCCGAACAGGTGGCTAGCTTCGTCGGCCTGGCCCTGCGCGGTGCGCCGATGCGCGAGTTCCGCCGCGGCGACAATGAAGTGCCGGTGTGGGTGCGCTTCGCTGGCGCCGAGCAGAGCAGCCCGGAAGACCTGGCCGGTTTCAGCGTGCGCACCGGCGACGGCCGCAGCGTGCCGCTGCTGAGCCTGGTCACTGTTGACGTCGGCTCGTCGGCCACCCAGATCGGCCGCACCAACCGCCAGACCACGCTGACCATCAAGGCCAACCTGGCCGAGAAGGTCACCGCGCCGGATGGCCGCAAGGCGATGGAGTCGGTGCTCAAGCCGATGAACTTCCCGGCCGGCTATGGCTTCACCTTCGACGGCGGCGACTACGGCAACGATGACGAAGCCATGCAGCAGATGGTGTTCAATCTGCTGATCGCGCTGGTGATGATCTACGTGGTGATGGCAGCGGTGTTCGAGTCGCTGCTGTTCCCGGCGGCGATCATGAGCGGCGTGCTGTTCTCGATCTTCGGCGTGTTCTGGCTGTTCTGGATCACCGGCACCTCGTTCGGGATCATGTCCTTCATCGGCATCCTTGTGCTGATGGGGGTGGTGGTGAACAACGGCATCGTGATGATCGAACATATCAACAACCTGCGGCGCGGCGGCATGGGCCGAACGCAGGCACTGGTTGAAGGCTCCCGCGAGCGCCTGCGCCCGATCATGATGACCATGGGCACGGCGATCCTGGCGATGGTGCCGATCTCGCTGACCAATACGCAGATGTTCGGCAACGGCCCGGAGTACGCGCCGATGGCGCGCGCGATTGCCGGGGGCCTGGCGTTCTCGACCGTGGTCAGCCTGCTGTTCCTGCCGACCATCTACGCGGTGCTCGATGACCTGCGCAATGCCGTGACGCGGCTGATCCGCCGCGCGCGCGGCCTGGAGGTCGTGGCGGGTACCCCGGTGTAGTGGTCGAGCTTGCTCGACCGTAATGCGCGCCAACGTGTTGTGGTGTGGGGGAGGCCGGTCGTAGTGGGGCGGCCTCCCCCTTTTTTTCTGCTCGCCGCGTCTGTTTGTCTCTGTAGAGCCGAGCCCATGCTCGGCTGCTGTTCGCCGCGTCGCCGCGTCGCCGCGTCGGCCGAGCGTGGGCTCGTGCGCTACAGATTCTGTGGCCGGTTGAGGGGTTTACCCCGCCACCTTGCCCCACACCTTGAACGTGGTCAGCCACAGGCCGAGCATGCTGCCGATGTTGGTCAGCATGAAGGTCAGCACCACGCGGGTGACGCGATTGCGATACCAGCCCTTCAGGCTCTGCGCATCGTCGCGCAGCTTGAGGAAGTCCTCATACGCCGGCTTGCGCAGGCGCGCTTCCACCAAGGCCGAGAATGCGCCGGTCGGGATGCTCAGGCGGAACGGCTTGAACGGGGCCACCGCGATTGCAGTGAGGATGCTCAGCGGGTGGCCACCGGCCAGCAGGCAGCCCAGGCCCGCCAGGCCGCCGGTATACATCGCCCAGGTCGCCAGCAGCTCGGTACCCACGCCGAGGCCGCCGCGATAGAAGCCCACGCCGATGCCGGTCGCCACGATCGCCAGGATGCCCAGCGTGAACCAAGGGATGTTGCGCTTCTTCGGTACCGCTTCCAGCTCGGCACGCAGCGGCGCCGGTGCTTCGGTGTCGGTTTCCAGGTAGCGCGCCAGGCCTGCAAGGTGACCCGCACCGACAACCGCCAGCACTTCACGCTGCTGCGGGTTGTGCTCCTCGCGCAGGCGCGTGGCCATGTAGCGGTCGCGCTCGCCGATGATGGTCTCGTACAGCGCTGGGCTCTCGCTGGCGAACTCACCGAAGCTCGATTCCAGCATGTCGCCCTGCTTGAGCTTCTCGATCTCGTTCTCGCCCACTTCCTCGGACGAGAACAGGCCGGCGCCGAGGCCGGCGACCAGCTTCAGCTTGCCGAAGAAACCCAGCCGCTGCGAGGCGCGGCGGAAGGTCAGGCCGACCTCGCGGTCGATCAGGTGCACCGGCAGGTCGCGTTCGCGGGCCAGTTCCACCGCGCGCTTCAGTTCGGCGCCCGGCTCGATGTCCAGCTGTTCGGCCAAGCGGCGCTGGTAGGCGGACAGCGCCAGGTTGGCCGCGAACAGGGCGACGCGGCCCTTGCGGATCACCTCGACCAGGTCGAGCTTGGCCAGCGTGTCCGGATCACTCAGTGCCTGGAGGCGCTGCGGGTCCAGTTCAACGGCAACGGCATCGAAGCGGCCGCTGTCGATGGCTTTCTCCACCGCCTCGACGCTGGCGCGCGAAACGTGGGCAGTGCCCAGCAGGGTGTAGCGCACGCCGTCGCGTTTGACGACGCGTACCGGCTGGCCGGCGAACAGGTCGTCGCCGGTTTCGGGAAGGGTTTCGGTCATGGGTTCATTCATTGGAAGGTGCGGTGTCGGCGCCATCGCCGAGCGCGCGCTGCATCTGCACGGTATCCAGCCAGCGGCCGTGCTTGCGGCCGAGGCCACGGAACACGCCGACCAGCTCGAAGCCGAAGCGTTCGTGCAGCTTGATTGAAGCGGTATTGGTCGGTTCGCCGATCACCGCCACCATCTGCCGGTAGCCACGCGCCACGCAGGCATCGATCAACGCCTGCAGCAGGCCGGTGCCAACGCCCTTGCCCTGGAACGCGGCATCGACGTAGACCGAGTTCTCCACGGTCCACTGGTAGGCAACGCGGGTACGGTAGGTGTTGGCGTAGGCATAGCCGGCCACCTGGCCGTCGATCTCGGCGACCAGGTAGGGGAAGCCGCGGTCGATGATGTCGCGCATGCGGCGCAGCATCTCGGACGCGTCCGGGATGTCGTACTCGTAAGTGTTGACGAAGTCGGTCACTTCCACCGCGTAGATCGCGGTGATCGCGGCGATGTCGGCCGGGCCGGCATCACGGATGAGGACGGCCATGCGCGGCTCCGGCTCAGTCGATGTAGCGCTTGAGCAGGTCACCGTACGCGTCGATGCGACGGTCGCGCAGGAACGGCCAGATGCGGCGCACGTGCTCGCTGCGCTGCAGGTCGACATTGCACAGCAGCACGGTGGCTTCGGTGCCGGCTTCGGCCAGGAACTCACCCTGCGGGCCAAGCACGTGGCTGTTGCCCCAGAACTGGATGCCCGACGCGCCCAGCGGCGAAGCCTCGTGGCCGACGCGGTTGCAGCTCAGCACCGGCAGGCCGTTGGCCACGGCGTGGCCGCGGTGGCTCAGCACCCAGGCGTCGCGCTGGCGGGTCTTCTCGTCCTGCACGTCGTCCGGGTCCCAGCCGATCGCGGTCGGGTAGAGCAGCAGTTCGGCACCGGCCAGCGCCATCAGGCGTGCCGCTTCCGGGTACCACTGGTCCCAGCACACCAGCACGCCAAGGCGGCCCACCGAGGTGTCGATCGGCTTGAAGCCGATGTCGCCCGGGGTGAAGTAGAACTTCTCGTAGAAGCCCGGGTCGTCCGGGATATGCATCTTGCGGTACTTGCCCAGCAACGTGCCGTCCTTCTCGAAGACGACGGCGGTGTTGTGGTACAGGCCGGCAGCGCGGCGCTCGAACAGCGAGCCCACCAGCACCACGCCATGCTTCTTCGCCAGCGCGCCCAGGCGCTCGGTGCTCGGGCCCGGAATCGGCTCGGCCAGGTCGAACTCGTCCACCGACTCGTGCTGGCAGAAGTACGGACCGTTATGCAGTTCCTGCAGCAGCACCAGCTTGGCACCCTGCGCAGCCGCCTCGGCCACGCGTGCTTCGATCACCGCCAGGTTGGCGGCGGCATCACCGTGGTTGCGCTCCTGGATCAGGGCGACGGTAAGGGGGCTGCGCGAGTTCATGCGGGGCGTTCCTGCGGGGGAAAACCAGCATGTTAGCGCGGATGGGCGGCGACGGCGTGTCGCGCGCTGAATGGGTGCACGCAATCGGTAGCGCCGGGCCATGCCCGGCGGATTTTCCAGATGCGGCAGCGTTCGCCGGGCATGGCCCGGCGCTACCGGTTCGGCTTACGCCTTCAACAGCCCTTCCGGCAGCTGCATGGTGATGCAGTGCAGGCTGCCGTTCTGCCAGATCAGCGAGCGGCAGGGCACCTGCACGATCTCGCGGCCCGGGTGCGCCTGCGCCAGCACGTCGCGGGCCAGGTCGTCGGCCGGATCACCGTAGGCCGGCATCAGCACCGCACCATTGACGATCAGGTAATTGGCGTACGACGCAGCCAGGCGGCGGCCTTCGTCGATCACTGGCTGTGCCCACGGCAGCGGGAACAGGCGATACGGCTGGCCGTCCTTGGTGCGCAGCGCGGCCAGTTCGTTGCCCATCGCCTGCAGCTCGGCGTAGTGCGAGTCGCTCGCGTCGTCGCAGGCCTGGTAGACGATGCTGTCAGCCGAGGCGAAGCGGGCGAGGGTGTCGATATGCGCGTCGGTGTCGTCGCCTTCCAGGTAGCCGTGGTCCAGCCACAGCACGCGGTCCTGCTGCAGCCAGTCGGCCAGGTCGGCGCTCAGGCTGGCGCGGTCGCGGTCCGGGTGGCGCTCGTGCAGGCACTTCCAGGTGGTCAGCAGGGTGCCTTCGCCGTCGGTCTCGATGCCGCCGCCTTCCAGCGCGAACGGGATGCTGCGCACCGGCGCGTCGTTGAACACACCGGCCTGGTCGAGCACGCCCACCAGCTGGTCATCCAGGGTGGCGTCGAACTTGCCGCCCCAGCCGGTGAAGCGGAAATCCAGCAGCTGGAAGCCGCCGTCGGCGCGGCGCAGGGTGATCGGGCCGGAGTCGCGCAGCCATGTATCGTCGTAGGCCGCCGTGGTGAAGTGGACCTTGTCCATGTCGATGCGGTTGGAGCGCAGCCGCATCTCGGCATAGGTCTCCACATCGTCGTCGGCCACGCAGATCAGCACCGGCTGGAAGCGGGTGATGGCCGCGACCAGGGCGATGTAGGTCTCTTCCACCTGGCCCAGGCGGTCGGCCCAGTCGGTGTCGGCAGTGGGCCAGGCAATCAGGACGCCGCTCTGGGCTTCCCACTCGGCAGGAAAACGAAGGGTCTGGTTCATGGTCTCGCTACACAGGCCCGCCCACGGCGGGTAAAGGGATCAACGGATCGGCGGTTTCGGGCCGATTTCGTTCGGGTCCGCCTGGTTGGCCACCACGTCGATCACCTTCTGCTTCTCGAAGTAGACGGTGAACTGCGGGTACACCCAGCGGTTGATGGTCGGCCACTGCCGCTTCTGTCCGCCACGTGGCTGCAGCTGCTCGCTGGGCGCGCCGAACTGCGCCTGCACCTGCTGCATGCTCTGGCCGCGCACGGGCAGGGCACCGGCCGGCTTCTCGCGGGCGCGGTCGACAAGCAGGGTATCGGCCAGTGCCGGTGTGGCGGCGGCCAGGGTGGCCATCACGGCCAAGGCGGACAGGTAACGCTTCATCTCGATCTACTCCCCAGTGGTCAAGAAAGGCGATTACAGCAAAAACGGCAGGAAAAAGCCGCATAAACAAAAAACCGCCCGAAGGCGGTTTCTTGCATCGGGTCGGCCCCGCGTAGGGCCAGCCGCAGCCGGAAGGCTGTGAGGCTTAGCGCTGACGCGCCTTGAAACGCGGGTTCGACTTGCAGATGACGAAGATCTTGCCACGACGACGCACGACCTTGCAGTCACGGTGACGGGCCTTCGCCGACTTCAGGGAGGACAGGACTTTCATGGCATACCTCGGCGTAAACAGTAGTTGTTCGGGTGGAGCGTGGCCGCGATATGCGAAAGACAATCGGCAGTTGACGCTCGTTCAAGCCCGCCATTCTACCGGGCTTTTCCTCGTGGTTTCAAGTGGTTGCACAAAAGATCCCGCTGGGGGTGTCTGGCAGGGGCTAGAATGACCCCTTCACACGCTCTGGGAACCCCATGAATCCACTCGCTCCCGTCCTGACCATCGACGGCCCTTCCGGGGCCGGCAAGGGTACCATCAGCCGCATCATCGCGCGCCGGATGGGCTGGCATTACCTGGATTCGGGCGCGCTGTACCGGGCAGTGGGCGTGGCCGCGAGCTGGGCCGACATTGATACGTCCGATGCCTCGGCACTGGTGCGCTGCACCTTCGACACCCATGTTCAGTTTGTTGAACAGGGCGAGTCGATGCGGGTCATGGTCAACGGCACCGATGCCACCGACGAGCTGCGCCTGGAGACCACTGGCGCCCTGGCCTCGGCCATTGCCGCCATTCCGGAGGTCCGCGCGGCCCTGAAGGAGCGCCAGCGCGCATTCAGGGAGCTGCCCGGCCTGGTTGCCGATGGCCGCGACATGGGTACGGTGATCTTCAAGGACGCCCCCTATAAGGTCTTCCTGACCGCCAGTGCCGAGGAGCGCGCCGAGCGCCGGCATAAGCAGTTGAAAGACAAGGGGGTTTCTGTTAACTTTGATGACCTCCTGCGCGAGATCATGGCCCGCGACGCCCGTGATGCTCAGCGTACCGTGGCGCCCCTGAAGCCGGCAGACGATGCTGTCCTCATCGACACCACAGGCATCGGCATCGCAGATGTCGTTGCCAGAGTGATGGATCTGCTTCCGGTTCCGGCTGCCTGATCCGTTCGCGCGGGAGCACTGCCAGCAGCATCGGCGGTGGTCGCGCATAACAGTGCTGTACCAGCTCCGTCGCGCAATGATGCGTGGCGGTTTTCCTACTACACACGACCTGCGTTTCCGGGGTCGACCAACAGGCGGGCGGTCGCCATTCCCCTGAAGGGGACGCCACCGACCCATGTGTCCAACAGAGTAAATCTAATGACCGAATCATTTGCCGAACTGTTTGAAGCCAGCCAGGCCAACCTGGCCAAGCTGAAGCCGGGCGCCATCGTCAGCGGTACCGTTGTTGAAGTCCGCGGCGATGTCGTGGTGATCAACGCTGGCCTGAAGTCCGAAGGCATCGTGCCGATCGAACAGTTCCGTAACGACGCTGGCGAAATCGACGTCGCCGAAGGCGACATCGTCAAGGTCGCCCTCGACTCGATCGAGAACGGCTTCGGCGAAACCGTCCTGTCGCGCGAGAAGGCCAAGCGCGCGATGGTGTGGGACGAGCTGGAAGAAGCGTTGGAAAAGAACGAAACCATCACCGGCCGCATCAGCGGCAAGGTCAAGGGTGGTTTCACCGTGGACATCAAGGATGTCCGCGCCTTCCTGCCGGGTTCCCTGGTCGATGTGCGCCCGGTGCGCGATCCGGCCTACCTGGAAGGCAAGGAACTCGAGTTCAAGCTCATCAAGCTGGACCGCAAGCGTAACAACGTCGTGGTCTCGCGCCGCGCTGTCGTCGAAAGCGAGCACTCGGAAGAGCGCGAGCAGCTGATGGACAAGCTGCAGGAAGGCGCGATCCTGAAGGGTGTCGTCAAGAACCTGACCGACTACGGCGCGTTCGTGGACCTGGGCGGTATCGACGGCCTGCTGCACATCACGGACATGGCGTGGAAGCGCGTGCGTCACCCGTCGGAAGTCGTGAACGTCGGCGACGAGCTGGACGTCCGCGTGCTGAAGTTCGACCGCGAGCGCAACCGCGTTTCGCTGGGCCTGAAGCAGCTGGGCGAGGATCCGTGGGACAACATCGGCCGTCGTTACCCGGCCAACAGCCGCGTCTTCGGCAAGGTCTCCAACGTCACCGATTACGGTGCGTTCGTTGAGATCGAGCCGGGCGTCGAAGGCCTGGTGCACGTCTCCGAGATGGATTGGACCAACAAGAACGTCAACCCGTCCAAGGTTGTCCAGGTGGGTGATGAAGTCGAAGTGATGGTGCTGGACGTCGATGAAGAGCGTCGCCGTATCTCGCTGGGCATGAAGCAGGTTGCCGCCAATCCGTGGGAAACCTTCGCTGCCACCCACAAGAAGGGTGACAAGGTGTCGGGCCAGATCAAGTCGATCACCGACTTCGGCATCTTCATCGGCCTGGACGGCGGCATCGACGGCCTGGTCCACCTGTCCGACATCAGCTGGAACACCACCGGCGAAGACGTCGTTCGCAACTTCAAGAAGGGCGATACCCTGGACGCCGTCGTCCTGGCTGTCGATCCGGAGCGCGAGCGCATCTCCCTGGGCGTGAAGCAGCTGGAGCAGGATCCGTTCGGCCAGTACATGGCTGCCAATCCGAAGGGCTCCAAGGTCGAAGGCGTGGTGAAGGAAGTCGACGCCAAGGGCGCGATCATCGAGCTGGCTGACGGCATCGAAGGTTACGTCTCGGCCCGCGACATCGCCAACGAGCGCGTTGACGACGCCACCCAGCACCTGAAGGTCGGCGACAAGGTCGAAGCCAAGTTCGTGGGCATGGACCGCAAGGGCCGTACCCTGCAGCTGTCGATCAAGGCCAAGGACGACGCTGAAATGCGCGAAGTGCTGGAGGAATACCAGTCCTCTTCGGCTTCCAGCGGCACCACCCAGCTGGGCGCGCTGCTGCGTGCACAGCTGAACGGCAACAAGTCCGAGTAATCGGCCTTACGCTGTTCGTTGTTTCCTGGACGGCCCGGGCATTGCCCGGGCCGTTTCAGGCTGGGATACCCCTGATGTGAGCCGGTAATGACCAAATCCGAACTGATCGAAATCCTTGCGCGCCGCCAGGCGCACCTGAAGGCCGATGATGTCGATCTGGCGGTGAAGTCGTTGCTGGAAATGATGGGCGGATCGCTGTCCGCCGGGGATCGCATCGAAATCCGTGGTTTTGGCAGCTTCTCGCTGCACTATCGTCCGCCGCGCCTGGGTCGCAACCCGAAGACCGGCGAATCGGTTGCCCTGCCGGGCAAGCACGTCCCCCATTTCAAGCCGGGCAAGGAACTGCGCGAGCGGGTCAGCAGTGTGCTGCCGCTGGACGCCGATCCGGCCTGAGCCTCCCGTCGCGCCACCGCGTGCGAATCCAGCCGCGAGTCGGATAAGCTACGGACTCCTGCCACTGGAGCTGTCGCATGAAGGTTTTTCGTCTGCTGGTCCTGCTGGCGGTATTGATCCTTGGATTGATCATCGGTGCGGTCAACATGACCGCGATGTCGATCAACCTGCTGTTTACCCAACTGCACACCTCGGTGGGCGTGGCCCTGATCGCCGCGCTGCTGGTGGGTGTCATCGTCGGCGCTGGCCTGGTGCTGGTGAGCGTGGTCATTCCGCTCTACAGCCAGTTGCGCCGCGCCAACAAGTCCGCTGTCGCCACGCCGGCACCGGTTGCTTCCCCCCAATCTTTTGATGGACGCTGATCGAAGATGGATTTCGTCACCGAGTGGTTCTGGTTCTTCCTGTTCGTTCCGCTGGCCGCACTGGCCGGGTGGGTGATCGGACGGCGTGGTGGTCAACGCCACGGTGACAGCCAGGTCAGCCGCCTGTCGAGCACCTATTTCCGTGGCCTGAACTACCTGCTCAACGAGCAGCCGGACAAGGCCATCGAGCTGTTCCTGCACATCGCCGAGCTGGACAAGGAAACCTTCGAGACCCAGGTCGCGCTGGGCCATCTGTTCCGTCGACGCGGCGAAGTCGACCGCGCCATCCGCTTGCACCAGGGCCTGGTCAACCGCCACGACCTCAGCGATGCGCAACGCGTGCAGGCGCTGCTGGCGCTGGGCGAGGACTACATGAAGTCCGGCCTGCTGGACCGCGCCGAAACCGTGTTCACCGAACTGGCCCAGCTGGACCAGCGTGCCCCGCAGGCACTCAAGCACCTGATCGGCATCTACCAGGCCGAGCGCGACTGGGAAAAGGCGATCGACAACGCCACCCGTTTCGAGGATGTCACCGGCGAGCCGATGGGCAAGCTGATCGGGCAGTTCGAATGCGAACTGGCCGAACGCTTCCGCGGTGCCGGCAAGCTGGAAGAGGCGAGGGCAGCGATTGCCCGGGCCTACCAGGCCGATGCGATGTCGGTCCGTGCCGGCATCATTGAAGGCCGCCTGGAAACCGATGCCGGCAATCCGGAAGCGGCCGTGCGCGCCTTCGAGCGCGCGGCGCGCAACGATCCGGAGTACCTGCCGGAGCTGCTGCCGGCGCTGATGCAGAACTACCGCAAGGTGGGCGATCTGGCCGGCGCGCGCGCCTTCCTGTCGGAGATGACCGAGCATTACCGTGGCATTGCCCCGGTGCTGGCGCTGACCCGTCTGATGGAAGAGCAGGAGGGCGTGGCCCCGGCCCGTGCCTACCTGGGCCGCCAGCTCAAGGATCGCCCGTCGGTGCGTGGCGAGTCCGCGCTGATCGACCTGACACTGGCTGAAGGTGCCGATTCCACGGCGACCCTGCACGACCTCAAGCACATCACCGACCAGTTGCTGGTGCGCAATCCGGCCTATCGCTGCACCCGTTGTGGTTTCGGTGCGCGCACCCACCACTGGCAGTGCCCGAGCTGCAAGGAGTGGGGTACGGTCAAGCCGCTGCTGAACTACGCGGTGCTCTGATCCATGCCGTGGCTCGTGATGGGCGCGCTGCTGGGTCTGGCCCTGCTGAGTGCGGCACTGACCTGGGCAGCGCGGGGCTACGCGCTGCGCCGGCAACTGTTTGACCAGCCGGGCGAACGCCGCAGTCATAGCGTGGCGACCCCGCGTGGCGGCGGCATCGCCATCGTCATCAGCCTGCTGGTGACCGCCGGTGTTGCCATGTGGGCCTGGCCCGAAGCGCGTCCGAGCCTGCTGGTCGCCAGCCTTGGCCTGGTGCTGGTGGCGGGTATCGGCTGGTGGGACGACCACCGGCCGCTTCCGGCCATGCGCCGCCTGATGGTGCACTTCATCGCCGCCGCGCTGCTGGCCGCGCTGGTCAAGGTCCATGGCGGCAGCTGGCTGCTGGCCGTACTGGTCCTGCTGTTCACCGCTTCGCTGATCAACATCTGGAATTTCATGGATGGGATCAACGGCATCGCCGCCAGCCAGGCCATCGTGGTCGCGCTGGGACTGGCGCCGCTGCTGCCTTGGCCGTACTCGCTGGCGGCGGTCGCGTTGGGCCTGGCCTGCCTTGGCTTCCTGCCGTTCAACTTCCCGCGGGCCCGGATCTTCATGGGCGATGTCGGAAGTGGCGCGCTGGGCTACGCGGTGGCGGCAGTGCTGGCACTGGCCAGCGTAAAGACCGACATCCACTGGATGCTGCTGCTGGTGTCGGCATCGCCCTTTCTTGTGGACGCGGGCTTCACACTGCTGGCGCGCATCATTTCCGGACAACGCTGGATGGAACCCCATACCCAGCACGTTTACCAGCGCGCGGTGCAGGCAGGAGCCAGTCACGCCCAGGTAACAGGGATGTACTTTGCTTTGGGCCTGTTCAGTATTACAGTGCTTAATGTCTGCTCCAATTTGCAGCCGAGGTGGGAGGCTGCCGTGGCGATCGCGTGGTTCACCGCGCTGAGCGTCCTCTGGCTCCTCCTGCGCAATGGATTGCGCCACCCAAAAGGAAATACCTGACTTATGGCTTCACCCTGGCGGGACAGAATCCTCGGCCTGATGCCGCGTTCGGCCATCGTCTGCCATGACCTGTTCATGGTCTGGGCGTGCTGGCAGCTGCTCCACGCGGGGCGGTACTCGATCCTGGCCAACGCCCCCGAGCTCCCACTCTGGAACGTCGACACCACGCTGGTGCTGCTGCTGCAGGGCATGGTGTTCTGGCGCGTCGGCCTCTATCGCGGCCTGTGGCGGTTCGCCAGCGTCAGCGACCTGCTGAACATCTTCAAGGCCAGCTTCATCGGCATGGTCGCCATCGTGCTGGTGCTGATGTGGAAGCGCTTCGACGGCGTGCCGATGTCGGTGCTGGTGATCTATCCGTTCGCGCTGTCGGCGCTGCTGGGCGCGCCGCGCCTGTTGTACCGGGCCTGGAAGGACTATCAGGCGCTGCAGTCGGACTCGTCCGCGCGTCGCGTGCTGATCCTGGGTGCCGGCCAGGCCGCCGAGACCCTGGTCCGCGATCTGCGCCGTTCGGGCAATTTCGAGCCGGTCGGCCTGCTGGACGACGCGCCGCACCTGCGCGGTGCCAAGCTGCAGGGCCTGCCGATCCTCGGCACCCTGGACGATGCGCCGACAGTGGTCCGCGAGACCGCGGCCAAGCTGCTGGTGATCGCCATTCCGTCGCTGGACGCTGCGGGCATGCAGCGCATCGTCGCCATCTGCGAAAGCACCGGCGTGCCGTTCCGCACCGTGCCCAAGCTCAGCGATATCCTGCAGGGCCAGTCGCTGCCGGGGCAGTTGAAGGAAGTGGCGATCGAGGACCTGCTCGGCCGCAAGCCGATCATGCCGGACTGGAACCTGATCCGTGGCTGGTTGGGCGGGCGTACGGTGATGGTCACCGGCGCCGGTGGTTCGATCGGCTCCGAGCTGTGCCGCCAGTGCGCGCGTCACGGCGCCGGCCGCATCATCCTGCTTGAGATCAGCGAGCTGCTGCTGCTGACCATCGAGGGCGAGCTGCGGCGCAGCTTCCCGGATGTCGAGGTCGAAGCGGTGCTGGGCGACTGCGGTGACCCGGCGGTGATCCGCCACGCCCTGTCGCTGCACCCCGTCGACACCGCCTTCCATGCCGCCGCCTACAAGCATGTGCCGGTGCTGGAGCGGCAGCTGCGCGAAGCGGTGCGCAACAACATCCTGGCCACCGAGAACGTGGCCCGCGCCTGCCTGGAGGCACGCGTGGAGCATTTCGTGTTCATCTCCACCGACAAGGCGGTCGACCCGGTCAATGCGCTGGGCGCCAGCAAGCGCTATGCGGAGATGATCTGCCAGAGCCTGGACCAGAAGTCCACGCATACCCGTTTCGTCACGGTGCGCTTCGGCAACGTGCTGGCCTCGGCAGGCAGCGTGGTGCCGTTGTTCCGCGAACAGATCCTGCGTGGCGGGCCGGTGACCGTCACCGATCCGGAGGTCAGTCGCTACTTCATGACCATCCCGGAGGCCTGCCAGCTGATCCTGCAGGCGGCCGCTTCGGCGTCGCACGGTGCGATCTATACGCTCGACATGGGCGAGCCGGTGCCGATCCGCGTGCTGGCCGAGCAGATGATCCGCCTGGCCGGCAAGCAGCCGTACAAGGACATTCCGATCATCTACACCGGGCTGCGTCCGGGCGAGAAGCTGCACGAGACGCTGTTCTATTCGGACGAGGACTACCGTTCCACCGCGCACCCGAAGATTCTCGAGGCCGGTGTACGCACGTTCTCGCGTGATCTGGTGTTGGGCAATGTTCCACGTCTGCGCGATGCCGTGGCTGGTTACGACACCACCAGCATCCAGGAGATCCTGTTCGCGACGATGCCGGAGTTTTCTCCCATCGAACAGGATGCTTACATTTCATCCGCTAAAGTCGTGCCTTTTCCGGCACGTGAGGCCAACAGGCACCAATGAGCAAGCGAATTCGCAAGGCAGTTTTTCCAGTGGCAGGGCTCGGGACGCGCTTTTTGCCGGCAACCAAGACGGTTCCGAAGGAAATGTTGCCGATCATTGATCGTCCGCTGATCCAGTACGCGGTCGATGAGGCGATCGAAGCGGGCTGTGACACGCTGGTGTTCATTACCAACCGCTACAAGCACGCGGTCGCCGACTACTTCGACAAGGCCTACGAGCTGGAGCAGAAGCTCGAGCGCGCCGGCAAACAGGAACAGCTGGAGATGATCCGCCACGTGCTGCCCAACGGCGTGCGTGCGATCTTCGTGACCCAGGCCGAGGCCCTGGGCCTGGGCCATGCGGTGCTGTGCGCCAAGGCCGTGATCGGCGACGAGCCGTTCGCGGTGCTGCTGCCGGATGACCTGATCTGGAACCGCGGCGACGGCGCACTGAAGCAGATGGCCGACCTCAACGAGGCCAGTGGTGCAAGCGTGATCGCCGTTGAAGACGTGCCGCACGACAAGACTGCCAGCTACGGCATCGTGGCCACTGACGCGTTCGACGGCCGCAAGGGTCGCATTTCGCAGATCGTGGAGAAGCCGAAGCCGGAGGACGCGCCGAGCGACCTGGCGGTGGTCGGCCGTTATGTACTGAGCCCGAAGATCTTCGAGCTGCTGGAGCAGACCGGCAGCGGTGCCGGTGGCGAGATCCAGCTGACCGACGCGATCGCGCAGCTGCTGAAGACCGAAGAGGTTGATGCCTATCGTTTCGAGGGCACCCGCTTCGACTGCGGCACGCATCTGGGGCTGGTGGAGGCGACGATCCGCTTTGCGCTGGACAACCCGAAGCTGGCAGGGCCGGCGCGGGAGAAGCTGACGGCGATGTTGGCGGAATAAGGTTTATCAAGCGCTCCGTTCGCGGCGCCTTGATTGATACGTGGGGGAGGGGGCGGATGGCCCTCTCCAAAACACGCCAAAGCCCTTCCATGGTGCTCGATGGCGCCATCCATGGCGCCAACGGTTTTGGAGAGGGCCATCCGCCCCCTCTCGACAGTTTCCGTGCGGCGCGGACGGGAAGGGCGGAATCAAGGGCAGGGGCAAAAGCAAAAAAAAGGCAGCCAATGGCTGCCTTTTTTCGTGGGCCGGGGTCAGATCCCTTTGCGCAGCAAAGGGCTCTGACCCCGGCTCTTGCTTTGCTCATCCCTCCGCCGCGCGGAATGTTGGGTGGCGCGGGTGGGTGAGGCTGACCGGGACTGTCAGCGGCATGGGCCAGGCGCATGCGCCTGGCGGGTTGGGCAGGACGCCCAACCCCGGCCTTGCTGCGTGCGCAGGATTGCGCACGCTAGCAAGCCGCTGCCAAGCCCCCAGGGACGGGTTTACGGCGTGTCCCGGGCAGCCTCACCCACCCGGGCCCCACAGCCAACCAACAATCAGCCGGCAACGCTTTGAACCTTACAGCGCTTCGAAAATACCCGCCGCGCCCATGCCGGTGCCGATGCACAT
This sequence comes from Stenotrophomonas sp. AS012628, assembly GCF_010608305.1. NCBI lineage: Bacteria > Pseudomonadati > Pseudomonadota > Gammaproteobacteria > Lysobacterales > Lysobacteraceae > Stenotrophomonas > Stenotrophomonas sp. AS012628. Next base: position 21,876 of record NZ_VMBJ01000048.1, read on the forward strand.
CGTCACCATGCCGTACTTCTGCTGGCGACGACGCAGGCCGTGCAGCAGGGTTGCGGTACGGATCGCGCCGGTTGCACCCAGCGGGTGGCCCAGGGCGATCGCGCCGCCCAGCGGGTTGACCTTGCTCGGGTCCAGGCCGCAATCGCGGATCACCGCCAGCGACTGCGCGGCGAACGCTTCGTTCAGTTCAATCCAGTCCAGCTGGTCCTGGGTCAGGCCCGCCTGCTTCAGTGCCTTCGGGATCGCGGCGATGGGGCCGATGCCCATCACTTCCGGGCGCACGCCGGCCACCGAGAAGCTGACAAAACGGGCCAGCGGGGTCAGGCCGTAATCCTTGATTGCCTGCTCAGAGGCCAGCAGCACGGCACCGGCGCCATCGCTCATCTGCGAGGAGTTGCCGGCGGTGACGGTGCCGCCGAACTGGCCGTTGCGGAACACCGGGCGCAGCTTGGCTAGGCCTTCGGCGGAGGAGTCCGGGCGCGGGCCTTCGTCGGTGTCGGCGATCTTGTTGCGGGTGATGATGCGCTGGCCATCGGCCAGGTCCGGCAGGTGCGAGACGATCTCGTACGGGCTGATCTCGTCCTTGAACTCGCCGTTCTGGATCGCCGCCATGGCCTTCTGGTGCGAGGCGAGGGCGAAGGCGTCCTGGTCTTCGCGCGAGACCTTCCACTCTTCGGCCACCTTCTCGGCGGTGATGCCCATGCCGTAGGCGATGGCCACGTGGTCGTTGTCGAACACGCTCGGTGCCATGGCGATCTTGTTGCCCATCATCGGCACCATCGACATCGACTCGGTGCCACCGGCCAGCATCAGGTCGGCGTTGCCCAGGCGGATCGCGTCGGCAGCCTGCGCCACGGCCTGCAGGCCCGAGGAGCAGAAGCGGTTCACGGTCTGTGCGGCGATGGTGTTCGGCAGGCCGGCCAGCAGCACGCCGATGCGGGCGACGTTCATGCCCTGCTCGGCTTCCGGCATCGCGCAGCCGATGATCGCGTCATCGATGCGGTTGACGTCCACGCCCGGGGCCTGCGCGACGACGCTGCGCAGCACGTGCGCAAGCATGTCGTCGGGGCGGGTGTTGCGGAACATGCCCTTGGGCGCCTTGCCGACCGGAGTACGGGTGGCGGCGACGATGTAGGCGTCCTGGATTTGCTTGGTCATTGCAGTGATCTCTCGAAGTTTTTTGCCGGTGTGCCCACCAAGGTGGGCACCTACCAGAGGCGGAGGAGTGCCCACCAAGGTGGGCACCCACCAAAAGCAGGGATGGCGATCAGTTACGCAGCGGCTTGCCGGTCTTCAGCATGTGCGCGATGCGGGCCTGGGTCTTTTCCTGCTGGGCCAGTTCGACGAAGTGCTTGCGCTCCAGGGTCAGCAGCCACTCTTCGTCCACCAGGGTGCCGCGGTCGACCTTGCCGCCGCACAGCACGGTGGCGATGCGCTCGGCGATCTCGTAGTCGTACGGGCTGATGAAGCGGCCTTCCAGCATGTTGACCAGCATCATCTTGAAGGTGGCGATACCCACGTCACCGGCCACCTGGATGCGGCGTGCCGGCAGCGGCGGACGGTAGCCCGCTTCGGCCAGGGCGCGCGCTTCGGCCTTGGCGATGTGCAGCGCTTCGTAGCTGTTGAACACCACCTTGTCGGTGCTGCGCAGCAGGCCCAGTTCCTTGGCGTTGACCGCGGAGTTGGACACCTTGGCCATCGCCACGGTCTCGAAGGTCTTCTTCAGTTCGGCGAACACGTCACCGCCCGGGCCTGCGGCCTGCGAGGCGCGCACGGCCAGTTCCTTCAGGCCACCACCGGCCGGCAGCAGGCCGACGCCGGCCTCGACCAGGCCGATGTAGCTTTCCAGGAAGGCCACGGTCTTGGCGCTGTGCATCTGGAACTCGCAGCCACCACCCAGCGCCAGGCCACGCACGGCGGCAACCACCGGCACCAGCGAGTACTTGATGCGCTGGCTGGTGCGCTGGAAGTTGGCGACCATCTCTTCGAACTGGTCGACCTTGCCGGCCTGCAGCAGGCCCAGCGCACCGGCCAGGTCGGCACCGGCGGAGAAGGGTTCCTTCTGCTGCCAGATCACCAGGCCCTGGAAGTCCTTCTCGGCGCGGCTGACGCATTCCTGCAGGCCGTCCAGCACCTGGTCGGACACGGTGTTCATCTTGGTCTTGAAGCTGACCACGGCGATGCCATCACCGTCGTGCCACATGCGCAGGCCGTCGTTCTCGAACACGGTCTCGCCCGGCGCGAACTTCTCGCCCAGCAGCGGATCGGGGAAGCGCTGGCGCTGGTACACCGGCAGCGACGAGCGCGGCAGCTTGGCATTGCGCGACGGGCTGTAGCTGCCTTCGGCGGCATGCACGCCGTCGCGGCCATCGAACACCCAGTCCGGCAGCGGGGCGTTGCTCATGCTCTTGCCGGCCACGATGTCATCGGCGATCCACTGTGCGACCTGCTTCCAGCCGGCGGCCTGCCAGGTTTCGAACGGGCCCAGCGACCAGCCGTAGCCCCAGCGGATGGCCAGGTCCACGTCGCGCGCGGTCTCGGCGATGTCGGCCAGGTGGTAGGCGCTGTAGTGGAACAGGTCGCGGAAGGTCGCCCACAGGAACTGCGCCTGCGGGTGCTGGCTTTCGCGCAGCTTGGCGAACTTCTCGGCCGGGTTCTTGATCTTCAGGATCTCGACCACTTCCGGCGCGGCAGCGCGATCGGCCGGGCGGTAGTCCTGCTTCTCCAGGTCCAGCACCACGATGTCCTTGCCGACCTTGCGGAAGATGCCGGCGCCGGTCTTCTGGCCCAGCGCGCCCTTGGAAATCAGCGCGTCCAGCCACTTCGGCGACTTGAAGAACTCATGCCACGGATCATTCGGCAGGGTGTCGCCCATGGTCTTGATGACGTGCGCCATGGTGTCCAGGCCGACCACGTCGGAGGTGCGATAGGTCGCCGACTTCGGGCGACCGACCAGCGGGCCGGTCAGGCCGTCCACTTCATCGAAGCCCAGGCCGAACTGCTGGGTGTGGTGGATGGTGGACAGGATCGAGAACACACCGATGCGGTTGCCGATGAAGTTCGGGGTGTCCTTGGCGTACACCACGCCCTTGCCCAGGGTGGTGACCAGGAAGGCTTCCAGGCCTTCCAGCACGGCGGCATCGGTGGTGGTGGCCGGGATCAGCTCGGCCAGGTGCATGTAGCGCGGCGGGTTGAAGAAGTGCACGCCGCAGAAGCGGTGGCGCAGCTGCTCCGGCAGCACGTCGGCCAGCTTGTTGATGCCCAGGCCGGAGGTGTTGGAGGCCAGCACCGCGTGGTCGGCCACGAACGGGGCGATCTTCTTGTACAGGTCCTGCTTCCAGTCCATGCGCTCGGCGATGGCCTCGATGATCAGGTCGCAGTCCTTCAGCTGCTCCAGGCCGGACTCGTAGTTGGCCGGGGTGATGGCTTCGGCCAGCGACTTGCTGGCCAGCGGTGCCGGGCTCAGCTTGCCCAGATTGGCGATCGCCTTCAGCACGATGCCGTCGGCCGGGCCTTCCTTGGCAGGCAGGTCGAACAGCACGGTGTCGACGCCAGCGTTGGTGAGGTGAGCGGCGATCTGGGCACCCATGACGCCGGCACCCAGCACGGCGGCGCGGCGGACTAGCAGGGAATTGGACATGGTGTAGGGCCTTTGTTGGTCAGCAGTTACTGGGTGGAATCAAAGGGAAGCGGGCAGGGCGCTGGCGCGTGCGGCGGCGCGGAACCCGGCTTCGGCGAAATGGATCAGTTCGTGGGCGGCATGGGCACGATGCGCCGCTTCGGTGACACCGGCGGGACGCTTGATCAGCCCGAAGTCGGCCATGGCATAGGTGAGCGAGCCGGCCAGGAAGTCCAGGCGCCAGTACAGCTCTTCCTTGCTCAGGCCGGGCACGCACTCGCCGATGGCCTTGCCGAACGCACGCAGCACGTGGCCGTAGTGGTCAGACAGGAACTTGCGCAGGTTGTCGTTCTTCTCGGCATAGGCGCGGGCGATCACGCGCACGAAGGCGCCGCCGTTCTGGCGGTCCTGGGCCAGCGCCAGGGCGGGCTCGACGAAGGCGGCCAGCACCGGGCGCAGTTCGCCGGGGTGCTCGGCGCGGGCACGTTCCAGCTGCGACAGGCGGGCGCCGGTCATCTCGTCCATGCGGCGACGGAAGACCTCGTTGACCAGGTTTTCCTTGGAGCCGAAGTGGTAGTTGACCGCGGCGATGTTGACGTCGGCCTGGCTGGTCACCTGCCGCAGCGAGGTGCCGGCAAAGCCGTGCTGGGCGAACAGCTCCTCGGCCGCGCCGAGGATCCGGTCCTTGGTCGAGAAGTGGGCGGGCTTGGCCATCGATGGGCGGACCTTAATCAAACGATTGTTTGATACTAGAACCAGACGGTACCGTATGGCATTTTGCAGTGCAGCAAAATCGGCGGGCTCGGTCAGATTTCACTCAGGTGGGTGAATGGGTGGACCTGAACCTGTAGAGCCGAGCCCGCGCTCGGCTGCTCTTCGGCCCAAAGGCCAGCCGAGCATGGGCTCGGCGCAGGGCCACAAGGCCCTCTACCACCCGGCCACGTTATCTTTTACAATTCGCCTACGTTTATCAGGCTAAGCCCGCGTCCCGACGCGGGTTTTTTTCATGTTACCCTTCGGGCCATCAGCGGCCCGATTCCATTGGAGACATCCCATGGCGCTGGAGCGCACCCTTTCGATCATCAAGCCGGACGCCGTTGCCAAGAACGTCATCGGCGAAATCTACGCCCGCTTCGAGAAGGCCGGCCTGAAGGTCGTGGCCGCCAAGTACAAGCAGCTGTCGCGCCGTGAAGCCGAAGGCTTCTACGCCGTGCACCGCGAGCGTCCGTTCTTCAACGCGCTGGTCGAGTTCATGATCTCCGGCCCGGTGATGATCCAGGCCCTGGAAGGCGAGAACGCCGTCCTGGCCCACCGCGACCTGCTGGGCGCCACCAACCCGAAGGAAGCCGCTGCGGGCACCATCCGCGCCGACTTCGCCGAATCCATCGATGCCAACGCCGCCCACGGCTCGGACTCGGTCGAGAATGCCGCGATTGAAATCGCCTACTTCTTCGCCGCCACCGAAGTCGTCTCGCGCTGAGAGTAATGCCGTGAACGAGGTCGTACAGTCCCCCGCCATCCAGCCGCTGCCGAAGTCGGCACCCACGGCTGGCAAGCAGAACCTGCTCGACCTCGATCGCGCGGGCCTGGAGAAGTTTTTCGTCGAGGTTCTCGGCGAAAAGAAGTTCCGTGCCCACCAGGTGATGAAGTGGATCCACCATCGCTACGTCACCGACTTCGATGAAATGACCGACCTCGGCAAGGTCCTGCGTGCCAAGCTGCAGGCCCATGCCGAGGTACTGGTTCCGAACATCGTGTTCGACAAGCCCTCCGCCGACGGCACCCACAAGTGGCTGCTGGCGATGGGCGTGGATGGCAAGAACGCCATCGAGACCGTGTACATCCCGGACAAGACCCGCGGCACGCTGTGCGTGTCTTCGCAGGTCGGTTGCGGCCTGAACTGCACGTTCTGCTCCACCGCCACCCAGGGCTTCAACCGCAACCTGACCACCGCCGAGATCATCGGCCAGGTGTGGGTTGCCGCACGCCACCTGGGCAACGTGCCGCACCAGATGCGCCGCCTCACCAACGTGGTGATGATGGGCATGGGCGAGCCACTGATGAATTTCGACAACGTCGTGCGCGCCATGAGCGTGATGCGCGACGACCTGGGCTACGGCCTGGCCAACAAGCGCGTGACCCTGTCGACCTCCGGCCTGGTCCCGCAGATCGACCGCCTGTCTGCCGAAAGCGACGTTTCGCTGGCGGTGTCGCTGCATGCGCCGAACGATGCGCTGCGCGAGACCCTGGTGCCGCTCAACAAGAAGTACCCGATCGCCGAGCTGATGGCCTCGTGCGCACGCTACCTGCGCGCCAACAAGCGCCGCGAATCGGTCACCTTCGAATACACCCTGATGAAGGGCATCAACGACAAGCCCGAGCATGCCCGCGAGCTGGCCCGCCTGATGCGCCAGTTCGACAACGCGGTGCAGGCCAAGGACTCGGGCAAGGTCAACCTGATCCCCTTTAATCCGTTCCCGGGCACCCGCTACGAGCGTTCGGAAGAGGCGCACATCCGCGCCTTCCAGAAGATCCTGCTCGACAGCAACGTGCTGACCATGGTCCGCCGCACCCGTGGCGACGACATCGACGCCGCCTGCGGCCAGCTCAAGGGCCAGGTGATGGACCGCACCCGCCGCCAGGCGGAGTTCAACAAGACGCTGCAGGCGGGGAAGGGGAGCGATGCCGCGGCCTGACCGCCTCTGGCTGGTTCTGCTCGCAGGCGTGCTGGCCGTTGCGGTCGGTGGCTGCAAATCCCAACCCAAGGCCAGGCTGGGCCCCAGCGAAGCGCCGGTCTACTCGGTCCGCGATCCGGACAACGTGCGGCGTCAGGTGCGCCTGCAGGACCTGCTGGCACTGGCCGCCCGCGACATGCAGGTCGGCAACCTCGATGCGGCCGAACGCAAGGCGCGCGAGGCGCTGAAGCTGGCACCCGAATCGCCTGATGCGCTGGTGCTGATGGCCGGCATCGACGAGCGCCGTGGCCGTACCCAGCAGGCCGGCGAAAGCTTCCGCAGGGCTGCCGAACGGGCGCCGCAGCGCGGGGACGTCCTCAACAATTACGGCGCGTGGCTGTGCCAGCAGGGCCGGCCGGCCGAGTCGCTGGCCTGGTTCGATCGTGCGCTGCAGGCGCCGGGCTACGCCACACCGGCCGAGGCCCAGGCCAATGCCGGGGGCTGTGCCCTGGACGCTGGCCAGCTTGAACGTGCCGAGCGCGACCTGCGCGCGGCGCTGTCGACGCTGCCGGGAAACCCGGTCGCGCTGGAGGCGATGGCCCAGCTCAGCTTCCGCCAGGGCCGCTACATGGAGGCCCGGGCCTTCGCCGAACGTAGGATTGCGGCTGCACCCGCAACGCGTTCCGTGTTACAACTTGCGTCTCAAATCGAAGCGCGGCTGGGTGATCGGGCGGCATCTGATCGCTATATTCAGCGGATTCGACAGGAATTTCCGCAGGAAGCGGGCTCCTAACTCCAGGGTTGATGCATTGTGATTGATGACCAGACTGTGAGCGCTCTCGAGACTGCGGCCGGCTGCGGCAGCCGCCTGCGCCAGGCCCGCGAGGCGGCCGGACTGACCCTCGAAGATGTCGGCTCGCGCCTGCGCATGCCGGTCCAGGTGGTCAGGTCGCTGGAAGAAGAACAATGGCAGAAGCTTGGCGCGCCGGTGTTCGTGCGCGGCCAGCTGCGCAGCTACGCGCGGCTTCTGGATGTGGACGTGGGAGAGCTGCTGGAGCAGGCCCAGGTCGGCCCGGTGGTTCCGCCCACCCTGGTCAGCCATACCCATACCCCGCGTGCGCGCCGCATTGCCGAGAATCTCGGCCGTCGCGTGCTGTATGTCGGCATCACCGCGGTGCTGGCGGTGCCGGTGTGGTTCGCCACCCGTGGCCATTTCGATGGCAGTGCCACCTCGTCGCCGAATACCGCCTCGCTGGATGCCATCCCGGCCGCCGTGCCGGTAACCCCGTCCGCTGCGGGTGTCGAGTCCTCGGCGCCGGCTGAAGTGGCGAGCGCCCCGGCCAGCAAGCCGGCCGCCACCCCGTACGTGGCCTCGCTGGCCCCGGTGCCGCGTTCAGCCCCGGCGCCAGCGGCTGCCGCCAACACGCTGGACATGCAGTTCAGCGGCGACAGCTGGGTCGATATCGGCGGCCCGGACGGCGCTACCGTCGAGAAGGCGCTGATCAAGTCCGGCGAAAGCCGCAGCTTCACACCGGGCCAGGTGACCCGGGTGACCCTGGGCAACGCCTCGGCGGTCCAGGTTCAGCAGAACGGCGCTATCGTCGATCTGACCCCCTACCAGCGAGCCAACGTGGCACGCTTTCAGGTATCCTCTGAAGGCTCCGTAGTCCCGGTTTCGCACTGAGGCGCGGTTTCACCACCTTCGATTAATCCCAATGGTCCCTCCCGATGGGCGGGGCGAGAGTACGCATGGCGATCGACGATCTGCTCGACGAGCACGAACAAAGTGAACGCGTCCGCAGCTGGCTGCGGAAGAATGGCGCCAGCATCCTCGGTGGCGTAGTCATCGCCATCGGTGCCATTGCCGGCTGGCAGTGGCACCAGAAGGATCAGGGCGGCAAGCTGGCCTCGGCCAATGTCGAGTACCAGAAGGCGCTCGTTGGCCTGCAGCAGAACAAGCTCGACGACGCCTCCAAGGCGGTCAAGGCGCTCGAAGCCGGCCCGTCCAGCATCTATGGCGACCTCGCGGCGCTGCAGCTGGCCAAGGCCCAGGTCGACGCCGGCAAGAACGAAGAAGCCCTGGCCACCCTGCGCGGCGTGAAGGTCGAAGGTGACCTGCAGCGCGTGGTCGACCAGCGTGTGGCCCGCCTGCTGGTGGCCACCGGCAAGAGTGACGAGGCGATCAAGCTGCTGGGCAGCGCCACTGACAGCAGCAGCCTGGAAATCCATGGCGACGCGCTGATGGCGCAGGGCAAGCGCGATGACGCCCGGAGCCAGTACGAGAAAGCGCTGAAGTCGCTGGACGTGGCAGCGCCGCAGCGGCGCCTGCTGGAAACCAAGGTTATGGACGCCGGCGGCACCGTTGCCGCCCCTGCGGAGTCGGTTTGATGAGTCAGAAGGTCATGATCACCCGCGTCGCCACCGTGCTCCTGATGGGCATGGCCCTGAGCGGCTGCAGCACCGTGAAGGGCTGGTTCGCCGGCAAGGACGCGGCCGCGAAGAAGGCACAGGAACCGGCTGAGCTGGTCAAGTTCGAGCCGACCCTGAAGGTCAACAAGGCCTGGTCGGTCAACCTCGGCAAGGGCGAGCGCCGCATCGGCGTGCGCCAGGGCCCGGCGGTGGCCAACGGCCACGTGTTCGCTGCGGCGCTCACCGGTGGCGTGCACGCCATCGACCTGCAGACCGGCAAGAAGGTCTGGACCTGGGAGCCGAAGAAGGAAAAGAAGAAGGCCAAGCTGCGCCTGTCCGGCGGCCCGGGGGTCGGTGAGAACCTGGTCGTGATCGGCACGCTGGATGGCCAGGTCATCGCCCTGGACATCAACGACGGCAGCGAGAAGTGGCGCGCCCGTGTTCCGGGTGAAGTCATCGCCGCGCCGGCCATCGCCCAGGGCGCGGTCTACGTGCGCAGCAATGACGGCCGCATCACCGCGTTCGATGCCGGCAACGGCACCCAGAAGTGGTTCAACCCGAGCGAGCTGCCGGCACTGACCGTGCGTGGCAACGCGCCGGTGGTGACCGGCCCGGGCGTGCTGTTCATCGGCAAGGACGAAGGCGCGGTTGCCGCCCTGGCCCAGCAGGATGGCCGCACCCTGTGGGAACAGAACGTGGGCAACGGTGAAGGCCGTACCGAGCTGGAGCGCATGGCCGATGTCGACGGCGCGCCGGTGCTGGATGGCAACACCCTGTTCGTGAGCAGCTTCAAGAACCAGACGATGGCCATCGAAGGCCCGACCGGTCGCCCGCTGTGGGCGCGCGACCATGGCGGTGCCGGTGGTGTGGCGGTCTCGTCTGGCAATGTGTTCGTCACCGACAACAAGGGCGGCGTGTTCGGCCTGGACAAGGCCAGCGGCGCAGCGATGTGGTCGCAGACCGCACTGGCCCGTCGCTCGCTGACCGGTCCGGCACTGCACGGCGACTACGTCGTGGTCGGCGACTACAAGGGATACGTGCACTGGTTGCAGACCTCCGATGGTGCGATGGCGGCACGGGCGAAAAGTGGCGGCGACGCCCTGCTGGCCCAGCCGGTCGTCGTAGACGGGGTGCTGCTGGTGCAGAACGTTGATGGCAAGCTGACCGCCTTCCGGTTGGCAAATTAAAAATTGGAGTAATCGCGATGCTGCCTTTGGTCGCCCTGGTTGGACGGCCGAATGTCGGCAAGTCGACTATTTTCAATTCGCTTACGCGCACCCGTGACGCGCTGGTCCATGACCAGCCCGGCGTCACCCGCGACCGCAACTACGGCGTCTGCCGCCTCGACGAGGACAACCATTTCCTCGTCGTGGATACCGGCGGTATCGCGGAAGAGGAAGAGGGTCTGGCAGGGGCTACCACCCGCCAGGCCCGCGCCGCTGCGGCGGAAGCCGACCTGATCCTGTTCGTGGTTGACGCCCGTGAGGGTACGTCGGCGATGGACGACGAGATCCTGGCCTGGCTGCGCAAGCTGTCGCGCCCGACGCTGCTTCTGATCAACAAGATCGACGGCACCGACGAGGACACCGTGCGTTCGGAGTTCGCCCGTTACGGTTTCGGCGAGATGCTGACCGTGTCGGCTGCGCACCGCCAGGGCCTGGACGACCTGCTGGACGAAGTGGTCCAGCGCCTGCCGGAAGAAGGCAGCGGCGAAGAGCTGGACAACGATCCGAACCGCATCCGCATCGCCTTCGTCGGCCGCCCGAACGTGGGCAAGTCGACGCTGGTCAACCGCATTCTTGGTGAGGAGCGCATGATCGCCTCCGACGTGCCGGGCACCACCCGTGACTCGATCGCGGTGGACCTGGAGCGTGACGGCCGCGAATACCGCCTGATCGATACCGCCGGCCTGCGCCGTCGTTCGCGCGTGGACGAGGTCGTCGAGAAGTTCTCGGTGGTCAAGACCATGCAGTCGATCGAGCAGTGCCAGGTGGCCGTGCTGATGCTCGACGCCACCGAAGGTGTGACCGACCAGGATGCCACCGTGCTCGGCGCCGTGCTCGATGCCGGCCGCGCGCTGGTGATCGCCATCAACAAGTGGGACGGCCTGACCGAGTACCAGCGCGAGCAGGCGGAAACCATGCTGTCGCTGAAGCTGGGCTTCGTGCCGTGGGCTGAATCGGTGCGCATCTCGGCCAAGCATGGCTCGGGCCTGCGTGAGCTGTTCCGTGCGGTGCACCGTGCTCACGAATCGGCGAACAAGACCTTCACCACCAGCGAAGTGAACAAGGCGCTGGAAGTGGCTTACGAGACCAACCCGCCGCCGACCATCCGCGGCCACGTCTCCAAGCTGCGCTACGTGCACCCGGCCGGTGCGAATCCGCCGACCTTCATCGTGCACGGCACGCGCCTGAAGGATCTGCAGGAGTCGTACAAGCGCTACCTGGAGAACTTCTTCCGCAAGCGTTTCAAGCTGATCGGCACGCCGGTGAGCTTCATCTTCCGCGAGGGTACCAACCCGTACGAGGGCAAGAAGAACGTCCTCACCGAGCGGCAGGTCAAGGCCAAGCGGCGCTTGATGAAGCACGTCAAGGGCAAGTGATGCAGAAAAAGGCGGCCTGAGGGCCGCCTTTTTCGTTGCGGCGAACCGGTCTGTAGAGCCGAGCCCATGCTCGGCTGCTTTTCGTGGATTGACGAGGCGCGCTGCGTGCGTCAGCCGAGCATGGGCTCGGCTCTACAGATCTCGATCTGGGCGACCGCCGCGACGTGCGCTGCAATGTGGCAAGGCGCATGGGATGCTGCGGGGCGCGGCCATCATCGATTCCGGCAGCCGCGCCTGCCCCGTGATGCTTGCCCAGACCAGGGTAGTACCCAGTGCTCCTGCCAGGTACGCCACCGACACCGCCCCGGTCACCAGGCCTGCGGCATGCTCCAGCCACGGAAGGAGTCGGCAATACCTCCGTGCCCAGCGCAGATGGCTGCCGAGCCATGCCATCAGCAGGCCGAGCGACAGCGCGACGCCGCTCAGGCCGGCTACGTAAGCGGCCTTGGTGCCAGTGTCGGCAACGAGGCCGGTAAGCAGGGCAGCCACCGCGAACTGCAGCATCCAGTTGCTGGTGCTGGCGAGCGCCAACAGGCATCCAGCCTCGGCGTGTGGCCAACGGGAGCGGGCCCTCAGGCCCCAGGGCATCTGCAGGGAAAGCGGAGAGAGGGTGGTCAGCCCGGCATCGCGCAGGCACATGCCCGCCAGGCGCAACAGCAGGAGGCAGCCCGTGCACTGCATCGCCAGCGTCCACAGGCCGCGGTTTCCCAGCATGGCCGCTGCAACGAAAGCCATGGCGCAGATGACGCCCGTACCGATGGCGATACCGAACGACGCGGCCATGGCGGCGTGCCCGCCCGCGCCCATTGCGGTGCGCAGGATCTTCGCGTGATTGGAAGCGGGCAGGAGCATGGCGAAGCCGTACAGCACCGCGACGATGAAGAACTGCTGCACGTAAACCTGCCACCGACCTACAGAAAGTGCCGAGTGTGGGCTGGTGCGGACGCGCCGTATTGAACGCTATTGCGACAGGCGCGAATCGCCGGTATCAGCCCACCCACAGCGACACGACGATCCATAGCGCCAGCGCAATCATCAGGAGCCCTGCGGCGCGCTCCAGCCAGGGCAGGGCGCGTGCGAATCGGCCCAGCACCCACGGGTGGCCGACCAGCGCGGCTACCAGCAGATCCCATAGCAGGACGATGCCGAACATCCACGCGCCATAGAAGAACTTCGTTGCGGTGCTGGCTTGCGGACCGTTGAGCATTGCCGCCAACGTTGCGTAGAACAGCGCATTCTTCGGGTTCAGCAGCGCAGACAGGGCGCCCAGCCCTGCCGCCTTCCACCATCCGTGGGCACCGTCCGCTCGCGATCCGGCGGCAGCGTCAGATGCCTGCAGCGTCGTCGAACCCGCATGGCGCAGGAACAGCGTGCCGAGGTACAGCAGGAACCCGCAGCCCGCCAACTGCACCGCAATGAACCCTGCGCTACCTGCGCGCAGCATGGCCATTCCGGTGAAGGCGGCCACGATGAAGACGCCATTTCCGAGGGCGATGCCTGCGCAGGCGCCACTGGCGGTGCGCCAGCCAGAGGTGATCGCAGTGCGCGCAACAAGGAAGAAGTCGGGGCCGGGTGAGAGCAGGGCGAGAAAATGTGCGGTGGCGATGACCAGGAACTGTTCCATCGGGTCCGGCGGCGGCTGGCGGGGGCGCCAGTGTGGGGATGCGCCGCGCGATGGTATTGAACGTTATTGCAGGCTCAGCGCCGGTACTGGCCCGGGGTCGCACCGGCGTGGGCCTTGAAGACCCGCTGGAAATGGCTCTGGTCGGCGAACCCCAATGCATGGGCGACCACGGCCAGTGCCTGCCCTTCGCACAGCCGCCGCCGGGCCTCTTGGATGCGCTGGTCGATCTGCCAGGCGTGCGGGGTCAGGCCCGTGGCACGCCGGAAGGCGCGGATCAGCTGGTAGCGGCTCATGCCTGCCAGCGATGCCAGCTCCTGCAGGGCCGGGGTGTGTTCGAGCCGCTGGCGCAGAACGTCCATCACCGGCTGCAGCCGCTGCTGTAATGCGGCATCTTCAGGCGGGCCAGCCACGGCTACACCATCGTGTTCATCCAGATCGCCGACGAACGCGATCAGGGCAGCTTCCTTGACGCTGACCGGATCGTCGGAGAACAGCGTCTGGTTGAGCTGGCAGTACTGCTGGTAGCGCGCGCGATGGTTGGAAATCCGGATCGGTTCCTGCTGCCAGTCGGGTTCGGGCAGGTCGTCATACTCGGCGCGGACCTCGGCCAACCAGCGCGCGTCCAGATGCAGCATCTGGTAGCTCCAGACCTGGCCGGGCAGGGGGTTGCAGGCATGCACGCGGCCTGCAGGTACGCCGACCAGGCTGCCAGGCTGCAGCAGGCGCGGTCCTTCCACAGCACCGGTGAACAGGCTGCTGCCGGCGTCCACGGCGCCGATCGAGAAGGTGTCATGGCTGTGCGGGCGATGGCAGGCGCGGCTGTCGCACGCCCGTCGGCTTTCGACGAAGGGCATGCGCGGGTCACGCCAGAATTCGGTGGCAGAGCGCATGCAGTGGTTCCGGGATGCAGGGGGCAACGCCCGCATGGTGCCATGTTCGGGGCAAGGCGCGGCGAAGGTGTCTGCGCGATAATGCGGCCATGAGCATCCAAGAGCTTTCCCCCGCGCAGGCGTGCGAGCGCCTGGCCCACGGCGCGGTGCTGATCGATGTGCGCGAGGCCCACGAACGGGCCGGAGGCATGGCCGAGGGCGCGCGCGGCGTGGCCAAGGGCGAGCTGCAGGCCGACCCGGCCGCGCACCTGCCGCGGCACGACCAGGAGATCCTGCTGATCTGCCAGAGCGGCAAGCGCTCGGTCGATGCCGCGCAGTTCCTGCTGGAGGCCGGCTACACAAACGTCGCTTCCGTGACGGGCGGCACCGTGGCCTGGCGCGAGCACTCGCTACCGCTGGTGCAGCCGCTGGCCAGTGCCGCCGACCGCGACTTCTACGACCGTTATTCGCGGCATCTGCTGCTGCCGCAGGTGGGCGAGGCCGGCCAGCGCCGGCTGCAGCAATCACGCGTGCTGGTGCTGGGCGCGGGCGGCTTGGGTGCGCCAGCCGGCTTCTATCTGGCCGCCGCCGGGGTAGGGCACCTGCGCTTCGCCGACCACGACCGCGTGGAGCGCAGCAACCTGCACCGGCAGATCGTGCATACCGAAGCCAGCGTCGGCCAGCTCAAGGTCGATTCGGCGCGCGAGCGGCTGCTGGCGCTGAACCCGTCGATCGAGGTCGAGGCCGTGCCCGAGCGGGTCACCTCCGAGAACGTGGATGCGCTGCTGGACGGCGTGGACGTGGTGCTGGACGGCTCGGACAACTTCCCGCTGCGCTACCTGCTCAACGACGCCTGCATCAAGCACGCCAAGCCGCTGGTGTATGCCGCCATCGAGCGCTTTGATGGCCAGGTAAGCGTGTTTGATGCCGGCCGCCAGCGTGGCGTGGCGCCGTGCTACCGCTGCCTGTTCCCCGAACCGCCGCCGCCGGAGTTTGCGCCGAACTGTTCCGAGGCCGGTGTGCTGGGCGTGTTGCCCGGCTTGGCTGGGGTGCTGCAGGCCACCGAGGTGCTGAAGCTGCTGCTCGGCATCGGCGAGCCGCTGGTCGGGCGCCTGCTGCGCTTCGATGCGCTGGGCATGCGCTTCCGCGAGACCGGCATCCGGCCGGACCCGCATTGCCCGGTGTGCGCGCCGGGCGTGCCGTTCCCGGGGTATATCGATTACGCCGCGTTCTGCCGGGGTGGGTAACCCCGGCCGGGGATTGATCCACGCCATGCGTGGATGAATGTGTCTGGTGTCGGGATGATGCTGGGGATCGCTCCCATCATCGTTCCACTTCCAAGACAATCCGGCGCAACATGCGTGCTATTGCCGTCATCGGCATTGCTCTATTGTTGAACCCGATTCTGGATCTTGGGGAACACACCGCATGGCGGTAGAAGCAGCGACCAGCGAGCTGGTCAAGGTCGTGGCCCTGTTGGGCGCGGCGGTGGTGATGGTGCCTTTGTTCCGCCGGGCCGGCCTGGGCTCGGTGCTGGGCTACTTCGCCGCTGGCCTGGCGATCGGACCGTTCGGGCTGGGCTGGTTCTCCGACCCGCAGGCCATCCTGCATACCGCCGAACTCGGCGTGGTCATGTTCCTGTTCGTGATCGGCCTGGAAATGCGGCCCTCGCACCTGTGGAGCCTGCGCAAGGAAATCTTCGGGCTGGGCACGCTGCAGATCGCCACCTGCGCGCTGGTGCTGACCAGCATCGCCAAGCTGTTCGGCCTGCCGTGGCAGGTGGCCTTCATCGGCGCCACCGGCTTCGTGCTCACCTCCACCGCGGTGGTGATGCAGCTGCTGGCCGAGCGCGGTGACATCGCGCTGCCGTCGGGGCAGAAGATCGTCTCCATCCTGCTGTTCGAAGACCTGCTGATCGTGCCGTTGCTGGCGCTGGTGGCCTGGATGGGCCCCAGTGCGGGCAGTGCCGATGGCGAGGGTTCGCGCTGGCTGTCGGTGGCGATCGGCGTCGGTGCCATCGTCGGCCTGGTGCTGGTCGGCCGCTTCCTGCTCAACCCGTTGTTCCGCGTGCTGGCCGAATCGAAGGCGCGCGAGGTGATGACTGCCGCCGCACTGCTGGTGGTGCTGGGCGCGGCGCTGCTGATGCAGCTGTCCGGCCTGTCGATGGCGATGGGCGCGTTCCTGGCCGGCGTGCTGCTGAGCGAATCCACCTTCCGCCACCAGATCGAAGCGGACATCGAGCCGTTCCGCGGCATCCTGCTCGGCCTGTTCTTCCTCAGCGTGGGCATGGCGCTGGACCTGGGCGTGGTGGCTGGCAACTGGCAGCTGATCCTGGGCCTGGTGCTGGCGTTGATGGCGGCCAAGGCGCTGTGCATCTACGTGGTCGCGCGCATCATGGGCAGTGATCACGCACAGGCGCTGGATCGCGGTGTGCTGATGGCGCAGGGCGGCGAGTTCGCCTTCGTGCTGTTCTCCGCCGCAGCATCGGCCGGTGTGATCAACCTGGAGATCAATGCCAACTTCACCGCCGTGGTGGTGCTGTCGATGGCGCTGACCCCGCTGGTGGTGCTGGTCTACAAGCGCGTCGCGCCGAAGCCGACGGTGAACATGGATGGCGTGGACGAGGCCGAGGGCCTGTCCGGCAGCGTGCTGCTGATCGGCTTCGGCCGCTTCGGCCAGGTCGCCAGCCAGTCGCTGCTGGCGCGCGACGTGGACGTGACCATCATCGACAACGATGTGGAGATGATCCAGAGCGCCGCGCGGTTCGGCTTCAAGATCTACTACGGCGACGGCACGCGGTTGGATGTGCTGCATGCTTCGGGCGCGGCCACCGCACGTGCGATTGCGGTGTGCGTGGACAAGGCCGAGGCCGCCGACCGCATTGTTGAACTGGTGTCGCACGAGTTCCCGCAGGCCAAGCTGATGGTGCGCTCGTTCGACCGCGAGCATTCGCTGCGGTTGATCCATGCCGGCGTCGATTTCCAGATCCGCGAGACGTTCGAATCGGCGGTGTTGTTCGGCCAGGCCGCGCTGGTGGAACTGGGTGCGGATGAAGACGATGCGGTGGAGATTGCCGAGCAGATCCGTCGCCGCGATGCCGAGCGCTTCGAGCTGGAAATTGCCGGTGGTGGTCTGAATGCCGGCGCGCGGATGATCTACGGCAACAGCCCGCAGGGCGTACCGACGCCAACGCCGTTCACCGCGCCGAAGCGGGAGAGCAAGACGCTCAATCCGCAGGATGTGCCGGAAGAGGAAGAATGAGGTGCCGCGCACCGCGCTCGCCGGGCGTGGCCCGGCGCTACCGTGGTGCGCACGGGTGGGGTAGCGCCGGGCCATGCCCGGCGAGCGCAGCG
>NZ_VMBJ01000049.1:0-39004 GCF_010608305.1 Stenotrophomonas sp. AS012628
GCAACCGGACCCACCCCGCCATCCCACGGATAGCCCGCTTTTGATGTTGATCTTGCCGGCCAGCGGCCGGTGCCTCTGCGGGTGCCGGGCGGCAGCCCGGCCCAAGCCCCCCACCCACGCAGGTAGAATGCACACATGGCTCTCTCCCTGCTCAAGTCCCTCAAGCCGGTCGCTGGCCGCGCCCTGCAGATCGCCCTGAACCGCGCGCTGGCGCTGGATCCGGATACCCGCCATGCGCTGACCAGCCTGGATGGCCGGCATATCGATCTGACCCTGGAAGCGCCGTCGCTGGCCATGCGCATCAGCGTCGACGGCGACCAGCTGCGGGTCGGCCCGGTGGATGCGCAGGAAGCCGACCTGGCCGTGCGCAGCAGCCTGGCCGGCGTGCTCGCGCAGCTGCCGCTGCTGGCCAACGCACGGCGCGGTGACAACAACGGCAAGGGCCGCGTGCGCGTGGCCGGCGACGCCGAACTGGCACGCCGCCTGCAGCAGCTCGCCAAGGGCTTCGACCCGGACTGGCAGCAGCCCTTCGTCACCGTGTTCGGCGAGGTACTGGGCGTGCAGGTCGCCAATACCCTGCGCAGCGCCCTGCAGCACGCACGCCAGGGCGCGGTCGACCTGGCCCACAGCGCCGCAGAATTCATCACCGAGGAATCGCGCGATGTAGTGCCGCGCGCTGAACTGGATGCCTTCCACGATGATGTGGACGTGCTGCGCGACGACGTGGAGCGCCTTGGTGCACGCGTACAGCGCCTGCGGGGTGCCGCATGAAGGCCGTGCTGCGCGCCAGCCGCATCGGCCGGGTGATCCTGCGTTACCGCCTCGACGACCTGCTGCAGGGCACACCGGCCGAGCGCTGGTTGCGCCTGGCCAAGCCGTTCGTGCCGCGCGCCTCGGCCGACATCGCCGCACAGTCGCGCGGTGCGCGCCTGCGCCTGGCGCTGCAGGATCTCGGCCCGATCTTCGTCAAGTTCGGCCAGATCCTGTCCACCCGCCGCGATCTGGTGCCGCCGGATGTGGCCAATGAGCTGACTCTGCTGCAGGACCGGGTCAAGCCGTTCGATGGTGAGACCGCGCGTCGCATCGTCGAGGACGCGCTCGGCCTGCCGGTCAGCGAGGCCTTCGCCAGTTTCGACACCGAACCGCTGGCCTCGGCCTCCATCGCACAGGTGCACGCGGCCACGCTGGCCGATGGCCGCCAGGTGGTGGTCAAGGTGCTGCGCCCGGGCATCGAGAAGCAGATCGACGCTGATATCGCCCTGCTCAATTCGCTGGCCGCCCTGGTCGAGCGCACCCATCCACGCGCCGACAAGATCCGTCCGCGCGAAGTGGTGGCCGAGGTCGAAAACACCCTGTCCGCCGAGCTGGACCTGCAGCGCGAAGGCGCCAATGCCAGCGTGCTGCGCCGCTTCTGGGAAAACAGCGACGACCTGTACGTGCCGGAAGTGATCTGGAGCCACACCGCCGAGCGCGCGCTGACCCTGGAGCGCGTGTGGGGCATTCCGTCCGACGACATCGCCGCGCTGGACAAGGCCGGCATCGACCGCAAGGCGCTGGCCGCCAAGGGCGTGCGGGTGTTCTACACCCAGGTGTTCCGCGACAACTTCTTCCATGCCGACGCGCACGCCGGCAACATCTGGGTCGACACCGATCCGTCGCGTCGCGCCAACCCGCGCTTCATCGCGCTGGACTTCGGCATCATGGGCCAGCTCTCGCAGGAAGATCAGTACTACCTGGCCGAGAACTTCATGGCCATCTTCAACCGCGACTACCGCCGTATCGCCGAACTGCATGTGCAGGCGCGCTGGATGCCGGACAACGTGCGCATCGATGACCTGGAAGCGGCCGTGCGCTCGGTGTGCGAGCCGTACTTCACCCGTCCGCTGTCGCAGATCTCGCTGGCCGAAGTGCTGATGAAGCTGTTCCGCGTGGCGCAGCGTTACCAGCTGACCCTGCAGCCGCAGCTGATCCTGCTGCAGAAGACCCTGCTGAACATCGAAGGCGTCGGCCGCCAGCTCGATCCGCAGATCGACATCTGGGCAGTGGCCAAGCCGGTGCTGGCGAAGATCCTGCGCGAGCGCTACAGCCCGCGCCGGGTGGTACGCGAGATCGGCAAGCGCCTGCCGGAAATCATGACCCACGCGCCGGACATGCCGCGCCTGGTGCATGCCTGGCTGACCCAGCAGGTGGAAGGTCGCCACGAACTGTCGATGCGCTCGCGCGACCTGGCCGCACTGGATGCCAGCGTGCAGCGCCTGCAGAAGCATGCGGTCGGCGCGATCACCGGCGTCGGCCTGCTGGCCATCGCCGCACTGATGTATGTGCTGCAGCCACCGGGCTGGTACTGGGGCGACGTGCCGGCGTGGAGCTGGCTGTCTGGTGCGGTCGGCGCAGTGGCGCTGCTGCGCGCGTGGTGGAAGTAGGCCCCATGCTGCAGGCACTCAAGGACGAACTGACCCGCTTCGGCGCCGACAACGACGCCCGCGAAAGCGCGCGTGGCCGCCGCATGCTCAACATCACGCCGGAGACAGGTGAATTCCTGTCCGTGCTGGTCCGCTTCGGCGCTGCGCGCCGGGTGCTGGAGATCGGCACCTCCAACGGCTATTCGACGCTGTGGCTGGCCGAGGCTGCCGCCGCCATCGACGGCCACGTGACCACGCTGGAATACGCGGAGGACAAGGTGGCGATGGCGCGTGACACCTTCGCGCGCAGTGGCCTGGCCGATCGCATCACGCTGGTCCACGACGATGCAGGACCGTGGCTGGCGCTGGCCGCGGATGCCAGCGTCGACCTGCTGTTCCTCGATTCGGACCGCGGGCAATACGCCGGCTGGTGGCCGCAGCTGCGTCGCGTGCTGCGCCCGGGTGGCCTGCTGGTGGTGGACAACGCCACCTCGCATGCAGAACAGATGGAACCGCTGCGGGCGCTGCTGGAGGCTGATCCGGACTTCAGCACCAGCCTGGTGCCGGTGGGCAATGGGGAGCTGTTGGCCGTACGCAGCGCCTGACTGCTCTACAGGTAGGTGCCAACCTTGGTTGGCAGGCTGTTGCCGGTCGCGCAGAGCAGCCGAGCGTGGGCTCGGCTCTACAGAAGGCAGGCCTTTATAATCCCGCGGTGAGCACCGAACCCGAGACCCTCGCCGCGGTCGAGACCGACACCGCGCCCCTGCAGCTGCTGCACCTGGATGAACGCCTGGCCGTGGTCAACAAGCCTGCCGGGCTGATGGTCCACGACAGCAAGCTGGCCCGTGGCGAAGACGACTTCCTGGCCGACCGCCTGCGCGAGCAGCTGGGCCGCCCGATCTTTCTCGTGCATCGCCTGGACCGGGCCACCAGCGGCTGCCTGCTGTTGGCCTTCGACCGCGAAACCGCCAGCGCGCTGGGCAAGGCGTTGATGGGCGGTGAAGTGCTGAAGGACTACCTGACCGTCTGCCGTGGCTGGCCGGCAGAACCGTCCTGGCGGGTCGACCACGACCTCGACGGTGGCCCGGGCAAGCCGGTGAAGAAGCCGGCGGTCACCGACTTCCAGCGCCTGGCCACCGGCGAGCTGTCGGTCCCGGTCGGTGAGTTCTCCCGTTCGCGCTACGCGCTGCTGCGCTGCCAGCCACAGACCGGGCGCTTCCGGCAGATCCGCCGGCACCTGAAGCATCTCTCGCATCACATGATCGGCGACACCAGCCACGGTGATGGTCGCCACAACCGCATCTTCCGCATGCAGGGCGTGCACCGCATGCTGCTGCATGCCGAGCGCCTGCGTTTCCCGCATCCGGACGGTGGCACGGTGGATGTGCGTGCGCCGCTGGACCGCGAGTTCCAGAAGGCGCTGGGCCTGTTCGGCTGGCAGGTGGACGACGCCTGATGCTGCTGCGGTAAGCCGAGCGTGGGCTCGGCTCTACAGCCAGCGGCTGGGCGTGGCCCGGCGCACCCCGTTATTTCTTTTCCGGCTCGTTGACGATCGCTTCCAGGTCCTTCTGCAGATCCGCGAACAGCGGCTGCATGCGCGCCTGGATGGCCACCATCACGTTCTGCATCAGCGCCGGGGTCTTGTCCAGCAGGCTCTGGCCGGCCGCGCTCTCGTAGAACTCGGCCATCGCCAGCACGTCTTCCTTGCTGAAGGTCTTCTTGTAGAGGTCCACGTACATCGGCCGCAGCTGCTGCCACGACAGGGCCTGGCGCAGGGTCTGGCTGGTCCGCGCCTGGATCCGCTTCAGCTGTTCCTGCTGCTGGGCGTTGAGCTGGCGCTGTGCGGCCACCTGCTGGAACTGCTGCTGCTGCATCGCCTCGATCTGCGGCAGCATGGTGTCGATCATGCTCTGCGCCCGCGACGCGGACAGCAGGCGGTTGATGTCGCCATCGGTCGGTGGCGCGGCCAGGGCCGGAACGCTGGCCACGGCCAGCGCCAGCAGCAGGGCGGCGCGGCGCAGCAGGGACGGCAGGGCGGGTGCGGTGCGGGTCATGCGGGCTTCCTGCGGTACATGGGACGGCCAGCATACCCGCAGCCAAGGCGAAGGCGGCGTGTTCGGTACCTGATCGGCGGCATACGGTGCGCGATGCCGCACTCCGGCACGTGGCTGCCGCTACAATGCGCGGATGGGCAGTGGACCGGTCACCATCAGCGCGCAGCTTGAAATCCCCGACGGCGAGATCGTCGAGCGGTTCGTGCGTGCCAGCGGTGCCGGTGGCCAGAACGTCAACAAGGTCTCCACCGCGGTGGAACTGCGTTTCGATGTGGCCAACTCGCCCTCGTTGCCCGAACCGTTGCGCGCGCGCCTGTTGGCGCGGCGTGACCGGCGCATGACCGGCGAAGGCGTGCTGGTCATCGACGCGCAACGTTTCCGGACCCAGGATCGCAATCGCGAGGATGCGCGCGAGCGGCTGGCGGCCTTCATCCAGGCCGGGCTGAGCGTGCCCAAGCCGCGCAAGGCCACCAAGCCGACCCTCGGGTCGAAACTGCGTCGTCTGGACGCCAAACGCGGGCGCGCGCAGATCAAGCGCGGGCGCTCATCACGTGACTGGGAGTGATTGCTTGAACAACCCGACTTCGTTGCTGCCGGCCGTGCCGCCGCAGATGCCGCAGGTCAAACCCAACGCCTTCCTGCGCTGGCTGGCGCGCTGCACCCTGCGCATAGGCGGCTGGAAGGTGACCGGCACCCTGCCTGACATTCCCCGCCTGGTGTTCATCATCGCGCCGCATTCGTCCAACTGGGACGGCCTGTGGGGCATGGCGGCCAAGATCGCGCTGGGAATGAAGGTCAAGGTGCTGGGCAAGGCATCGCTGTTCTGGTGGCCGCTGGGCCCGCTGCTGCACAAGCTGGGCGTGATCCCGCTGGACCGCAGCTCGCCGCAGGGCACGGTGGGCCAGGCGGTGGACCTGCTGCGCAACAACGAGAAGATGTGGTTCGCCATCACCCCCGAGGGCACCCGCAAGGCCGTGAAGGACTGGAAGGCCGGCTTCCTGAAGATCGCCCGGATGGCCGACGTGCCGATCCTGGCCGCGTATTTCCACTACCCGGAAAAGACCATCGGCATCGGCCCGCTGTTCACGCCCAGCGGCGATGATGCCGCCGACATGGCCGCCATCCGCGAGTTCTACCGGCCGTGGATGGGCAAGACCCGCGGTACGGTCTGAGCCTGCCGCAGGCCGCCGCATAGACGCCACGTCCGGCACATGCCGGGCGAGCGCGACAGGAGTAGGGTGGAGGGCTGGTATCCCGTACCGTCTGCCCAAGGAGTGTTTTACATGTCGCGTACCGTAGTCCTGGCCGCCGCCATCAGCCTGGCGCTGGCGGCCTGTTCCGGCAAGGAGTCCACCCCCGTGTCCGATGCCCAGAAAGCCCCGGCCCAGCAGCCGGCCGAAGCCTCCACCAATCCGCTGCTGAGCGCCAGCACGTTGCCGTTCCAGGCGCCGCAGTTCGACAAGATCAAGGACAGCGACTACCTGCCGGCGTTCGAGGAAGGCATGCGCCAGCACCTGGCCGACGTGCGCAAGATCGCCGACAGCAGCGAGCCGGCCACCTTCGACAACACCATCGTGGCGATGGAGCGCAGCGGCGAGACCCTGAACCGCGTGTCGCGCATTTTCTTCGGCCTGGTCCAGGCCGATACCAACGATGCACGCCAGAAGATCCAGGAAGAAGTGGCGCCGAAGCTGGCCGCGCACCAGGACGAGATCAACCTCGATCCGAAGCTGTTCGCGCGCGTGAAGTCGCTGTACGACCAGCGTGACACGCTGGAACTGGACCCGGTGCAGAAGCGCCTGGTCGAGCATTACTACGACGGCCTGGTGCGCGCTGGCGCACAGCTGTCCGACGCCGACAAGGCGAGCCTGCGCAAGCTCAACGTGGAAGAAACCACCCTTTCCACCCAGTTCCATACCCGTCTGGTGGCCGCCACGGCCGCTGCGGCCGTCGTTGTCGACGACAAGGCCAAGCTGGCCGGCCTGGACGAGAATGCGATCAACAACGCTGCCACCGCCGCCAAGGATCGCAAGCTGGATGGCAAGTTCCTGCTGCCGTTGCAGAACACCACACAGCAGCCGGTGCTCGGCTCGCTGAGCGACCGCGACCAGCGCGCCGCCGTGCTGAAGGCTTCGGAAACCCGCGCCGAGCGCGGCGATGCCAACGACACCCGGCAGACCGTGCAGCGCCTGGCCCAGCTGCGTGCACAGAAGGCCAAGCTGCTTGGCTTCGACACCTTCGCCGACTACCAGCTGGGCGACCAGATGGCCAAGACCCCGGCTGCCGCGCTCAAGCTGCTGACCGACACCGTGCCGGCCGCCACTGCCAAGGCACGCGCCGAAGCCGGCGAGATCCAGAAGGTGATCGACGCGCAGAAGGGTGGTTTCCAGGTCGCCGCTTCGGACTGGGACTTCTACGCCGAGCAGGTGCGCAAGGCCAAGTACGATCTGGACGAATCGCAGATCAAGCCGTACTTCGAACTGGACAACGTGCTGCAGAACGGCGTCTTCTACGCCGCCACCCAGCTGTACGGCATCACCTTCAAGCCGCGTACCGACATTCCGACCTACAACCCGGACATGAAGGTGTACGAAGTGTTCGACAAGGACGGCACCTCGCTGGCGCTGTTCTACACCGACTACTTCAAGCGTGACAGCAAGTCCGGCGGCGCCTGGATGGACGTGTTCGTCGAGCAGGACGGCCTGACCGGTGCCAAGCCGGTGGTCTACAACGTCTGCAACTTCACCAAGCCGGCCGCCGGCCAGCCTGCGCTGATCAGCTTCGACGACGTCACCACCATGTTCCATGAGTTCGGCCATGCGCTGCACGGCATGTTCTCGAACGTGAAGTACCCGTCGATTGCCGGCACCGCCACCTCGCGTGATTTCGTCGAGTTCCCGTCGCAGTTCAACGAGCACTGGGCGCTGGATCCGAAGGTGTTCGCCAACTACGCCAAGCACTACAAGACCGGCGAGGCGATGCCGCAGGAACTGGTCGACAAGATCCTCAAGGCACGCAGCTTCAATCAGGGCTATGCGACCACCGAGTACCTGTCGGCCGCACTGCTCGACCTGGCCTGGCACACGCAGAAGGCCGACGCGCCGCTGCAGGATGTCGGCGCCTTTGAAGCCAGCGCGCTGAAGAAGTTCAAGGTCGATCTGCCGCAGGTGCCGCCGCGTTACCGCACCACCTACTTCGACCACATCTGGGGCGGTGGTTACTCGGCCGGCTACTACGCCTACTTCTGGGCCGAAGTGCTGGACCATGACGCCTACCAGTGGTTCACCGAGCACGGTGGCCTGACCGCGGCCAATGGCCAGGAGTTCCGCGACAAGATCCTCTCGCGCGGCAACAGCGTGGAGCTGTCGACCCTGTACCGCGATTTCCGCGGCAAGGACCCGTCGGTGGAACCGCTGCTGAAGTTCCGCGGGCTGAAGTAAGAAAGCGAAAACGGCGGGGGAAACCCCGCCGTTTTTCTTTGCTCTTCTGTAGAGCCGAGCCTACGCTCGGCTGCCTTTCGCGCCCTTGTAGAGTCGAGCCCATGCTCGGCTGGTTTTCCACGAAAAGCCAGTCGAGCATGGCTCGACGCTACAAACAGCGCTACGTCCCCACATGCACCCGGTTGGCCTGCTCGGCCAGCCCCAGGTGGTCCAGCGCGATATCCAGCGCCAGCACATAGCTCTGCGCGCCATAGCCGGCGGCGATGCCCAGGCGCTGGCCGACACCGGCCGGCAGGCATGGCTCGGCCACCGCGCCGTCGTCATGCACTTCCACGTACGCGTTGTGCAGATAGGGCAGCAACCGTTGCAGGCGCAGGCTGTTGGCACATGCACCCGGATCGAGCAGCGTCACCTCGCCGCGACTGTGGTCGGCCACGCGCAGTGCGTCCAGCAGTTCCTGTTCCGAACCGCAGGCACGGATCGCCACGCTGGTGCCGGCATCGATCGCACGATGCACCAGCGACTTCAGTACCGGCGCCGGCAGTGGCATCGCCGTGCGGATCAAGGCGCCGGCCGCTTCCGGGCCACGGATGATGAAGATCGACATGGCTCAGCCCTCCTGCGCCAGGCGACGGCCGACGATGGCCAGCGACAGCGGATAGCCGGCCTGCTGGCTGCGCTGGTCGACCACCACCGCGGCGGGGCCGTGCTGCAGGCGCAGGCGCGCATCCAGGCCGGGCTCGCTGGGCGACTGCAGCTCGATGTACTGCGCCGGCAGCCGTTCCAGCGCCGCCTGCAGTGCGCCACCCTCGGCCTGCCATTGCGCCTCGTCGGCCACGCCGACATCCAGCAGCACCCAGTCGGCCGAGTGCGCCTGCGGCTGGCACAGGCACTGGCGCACTTCGGACAGACTCGCGCAGTCGCTGCACAGCACGCGATGGCCGCTCAGCTGCGCCGGCAACTGCGGGCGCGGCGCCGACGGAGACGCGTGGCGGATCACCAGGAGGGTCATACAACACCTTGCGGAATGCGCCCTGCGGCGCGGTGGGCACACGATGCACGTGCTGGCCGTAAAGGTGCGATGCCCGTGGCCGGGGCACGGCGTAAAACCTGCGTAACCCATCCTGTAGAGCCGAGCCTACGCTCGGCTGGCGTGCACCGACGCTTGAAGAGCAGCCGAGCGCGGGCTCGGCTCTACAGCAAGCCGGTGCGGGAACCTCTTCGGCCCGGATGTGGTCTGATGCAGCTACCACTGACCCGGAGCCTGCCATGGACGCTGTTGCCCGCCCTCCCTTTTCCGAACGCGCGCTGGCCTGGCTGAAGAAAGAGGCGCTGCCGTTGCTGGTGATGCTCGGCCTGCTCGCCGCCGCCCGCGATACCCTGGCCAACCACTACGTAGTGCCCAGTGGCTCGATGCAGCCGACCCTGCAGCCCGGCGACCGGGTGGTGGTGGACATGCGTGCCTATGGGCTGCGCCTGCCGTTTACCGGCAAGGAACTGATGGCGACCGGCACCCCGCAGCGCGGCGAGGTGGCGGTGTTCGATTCGCCGGCCGACGGTACCCGCCTGATCAAGCGGGTGGCCGCGGTGGCCGGTGACCATGTGCAGCTGCACGAAGGGCACCTGAGCATCAACGGCCAGCCACTGCAGACCGCCGACCTGCAGGACGTGGAAGCCTTCGGTGAACGCCGTGCCCGCCTCGATCTGGACATGGGCGGCGGCCCGGACATCGCCGATCTGGTGGTGCCCGACGGTAAGGTGCTGGTGCTGGGTGACCACCGCGGCAACAGCTTCGATGGCCGCTTCTTCGGCTTCGTCGACGCTGACAAGGTCTACGGCCGCGCTGTGGCGGTGTACTACCGCCGGGGCGCCGGCTTCGAGTGGCAGCGCCTGTAAGCTGAATTGATACTTTCTGTGTATCAATCCTGACCTATCAGGTTATGGATCGACTGGATGGACGGGCCTAGTCTGAGGCCCGTTCCCTCCCGTACCCGGCCGTCCCCACCGGCCCACCGATCCCATGACTGGCGAAACCGCCGCGACCGTCGAACGCCGCCCCCACGCTGTTGACCCCGCTTCCGACACCCGCATCCAGCAGGGCACGCCGGCTTTCCGCCGCACCGCGCTGGCGCTGTTCCTGGCCGGCTTCTCCACCTTCGGCCTGCTGTACACGGTGCAGCCGCTGCTGCCCGAATTCAGCCGCCACTTCGGCGTGTCCGCCGCCGGCAGCGCAATGTCGCTGTCGCTGACCACCGGCACGCTGGCGGTGGCCATGCTGCTGGCCGGCCTGCTGTCCGACGCGGTCGGCCGCCGCCCGTTGATGATTGCTGCGCTGCTGGCCTCGGCCATGCTGTCGCTGAGCACCGCGCTGGTGGACGACTGGACCACGCTGCTGGTGCTGCGCACCCTGCTGGGCCTGGCGCTGAGCGGCGTGCCGGCCGTGGCGATGACCTACCTGGTCGAGGAAATGGACAGCCGCGCGCTGGGCCTGGCGATGGGCCTGTACATCGGCGGCAACGCCATCGGTGGCATGAGCGGGCGACTGCTGGCTGGCATCATCGCCGACCACTGGGGCTGGCGCTGGGGCATCGGCGTGGTCTCGATCATCGCCGTGGCCAGCACCGTGCTGCTGTGGCTGCAGCTGCCGCCGTCGCGTCACTTCCACCCCCGCCGTGATGGACTGCGCCAGTTGCCGTCACGCTGGCGCATGCTGTTCGCCGACCCGGGCCTGCCGTGGCTGTTCGCCACCTCGTTCGTGCTGATGGGCGTGTTCGTCACCCTCTACAACTACCTGGGCTACCACCTGCTGGCGCCGCCGTACCACCTCAGCCAGACCGTGGTAGGCCTGATCTTCAGCGTCTACCTGGTGGGCACTTTCAGTTCGGCGTGGATGGGCCAGCAGGCTACGCGTTACGGACGCGGCCGCATCCTGTCGATCTCGTTCGCGCTGATCGGTGCCGGCATCGCGCTGCTGGCATTGCCTTGGCTGAGCACGATGGCACTCGGCATCGCGCTGGTCACGTTCGGCTTCTTCGGTGGTCACTCGGTGGCCAGCAGCTGGGTTGGCAGCCGTGCCGGCACGATGCGCGCGGAAGCCTCGGCGCTGTATCTGTTTGCCTATTACCTGGGTTCGAGTGTGCTCGGTGGTTTAGGCGGCCTGGCTTATGCGGCGTGGGACTGGCGGGGTGTGTGCCTGTTCGCCGCCGTGCTGACCCTGATCGGCGGTGGCATTGTCTGGGCGCTGCAGCAGCGCGCCCCGCAGCCGGTGACGGCGTGATCCTGGTCTGGTAGAGGCCGACCTTGGTCGGCGTTGTGGTCGTGGGCCAACCAAGGTTGGCCACTACCGGGTGGGTTGCACGCTCAGCCCTCCACGAACGCCTCGCGCAACAACCCGGCGAAATTGCGGATCAGCGGCGTCACCCCCTCGCGGTGCCACGCCAGCTGCACCTCCGAATGCGCACCGGCATCGGCCAGCGCCACGAAGCGCGCGCCCTCCACCCGGATGTGATCGCATGACGACGGCAGGATCGCCGCACCCAGGCCGGCAGCAGCAAGACTGATCAGGGTCGAGGCTTCGCCCGCCTCCTGCGCGATGCGCGGCGTGAACCCGGCGGCCGCGCACAACGCGATCATGTGGTCATGGATGCCCGCACCGGCACTGCGGCGAAATGCCACGAACGGCTCCTGCGCGAAGTCGCGCAGCGACAGCGTTCCTTGTTTCGACAGTTTGCGCAGGGCGGGGTGGTCGGCATGCACGATCAACGCCAGCGGGTCGACGAACAGGCTGTGCGCCACCAGTTCCGGCGGCAACGCGCGCTTGCGGATGATGCCCACGTCCAGTGAACCGTCGAGCAGCGCATCGATCTGCTGCAGCGTGTTCATCTCGCTCAGCTGCAGGCGCACCTGCGGGTACTGCTGGCGGTAGCGCAGGATCGAACGCGGAATCTGCGGCGACAGCGGCGTGGCCCGGGTCAGGCCGATGTGCAGCTCACCCTGCTCGCCGCGCTGCGCGCGCTGCACCTCATCCACCGCCGTTTCCACCTGCTGCACGATGGCGCGTGCACGCTCCTGCAGCAGCTCACCGGCAGGCGTCAGCTGCACACGACGATGGCTGCGCACGAACAGGCGCGCACCGATCAGTTCCTCCAGCTGGCGGATCTGCTGGCTGAGCGGCGGCTGCGACATGCCCAGCCGCTCCGCCGCCTGGCCGAAGTGCAGCGTATCGGCGACAGCAAGGAAGTAGCGCAGGTGACGGAGTTCGATGGACATGGAGCTCAGTGTCTCTCGGCCTCTAGCAACCACGCTGCATTACTTGTCAGAAGAGCGCTTCCGGGAAGATGCTCGAGCGGAAATTGCATCCATCTGATTGATGTAATCATTGAGACGTCCATAGCTGTGGAGCATCCGATACGGGTTTGAGATGGCGGCGCCTCGCCGATCATCATCGCTGATCTGACACCAAGAGCAGCGATCCTTGCCTTCTAACGTGGGCTCACTGCACTCTTCGCAAGACTGGTCCGCTTCCTCGATACGTCCCTCTTTAAAGACGTGAGGATATCCATTGAGGTCTGTAAAGAAGGGGGTTATGGAGCTTCTGCCGATTCTGGCCTCGTAGTATGAGCAGCTGAGCGATTTTGCTCGCTCTTTGAGTGCACCCTTGATATCCGGAGTGGCTTTCGCTCCTGCGATTAGGGATCTAATACAGTGCTTCGGAACATCTGCAAGGATAATGTCTCCGCATGAGCGAACTTCTGACTCGTCGGTCACCACCATGCGTCTCTCGAGTTCATACGACCAGCAGTTTGCCTTGGTGAAGTACGCGCCAAAAAATACGCCATTTCTAAGGAAATACGTATACCGAGGCTTTCCAATCACGTGAGCTCTGTAGAGCATCTCCGTGAGTTCATCATCCGCGCTGTCCCGATAGGTGACATCCTTAAACAGACTTTTCGGAAACTCGTCTACAAGGCACTCTTCCTCGAACTCGATTACGAATCCAGATCCGTTCACTCCATAGTGTGCCCACATCGGAACGACGGCCGGAGAGTTTGAGAAACAAGTTGTAGGTAGCTGATCAATGTTGCCAACCAACTCTTGGTAGGCAGCCAATGCTGAGGCGTCCACTCCGTAGTCGACCGTCAAGAACAATTCGTACGGATCGTTGAAATCCTCTGGCTTTGACAGTTTGATAGTCGCGCCGTCATCAGTCAGAACCAAGTCGATAACCTGTGGACCGAAGTACTTGTAAAGATTGCCCGGCATAAGACCTCTTCCCTGTAAGTTCACTACTTCAACGTTGGCCTTGTTGAATCTGATGTGCAATCCAAACGCCCTCAGCGATCGGAGTGGCCACTCTCATCATATCCGCGCGGACTGAACAACTCCGGCTGGATCAGCTCGATGAACGCCCGCGCCTGCGCCGACAGTGCCTTGCCGCGGCGCACGATCACGCCGTAGCTGCGCTCGGGGAACCAGCGCTTCATTGATCGCGCCGCCAGCCGCTCGCGGTCGGCCTCGTGCAGGCACAGCGCCGGCACGATCGAAATCCCCATGCCCATCGCCACGTACTGCTTGATCACCTCCCAGCCGCCCACCTCCAGCGCCACGGTGTAGGCGATGCGGTGGCGCTGGAACACTTGGTCGACCAGCCGATAGGTGATCTGCCGCTTCGGTGGCAGCACCAGTGGATAGCGCGCGATGTCAGCCAGCTCCAGCTCGCCACCGCTGGCCAGCGGATGATCGTGCGGCGCGATCAGTACCTGCTCGAAGCGGTAGGCCGGGGCGTAGGTCAGGTCGGCCGGCACATCGGTCATCGAACCGATCGCCAGGTCGGCGGCATCCTCGCGCAGCAGGTCGGTGCCGTCGGCGCTGATCGCGTTGTGCAGGGTCAGGCGCACGTCCGGGTAGTGCAGGCGGAAGCGTTCGACGATCTTCGGCAGCAGGTACAGGATGGTCGAGCTGTTGGCGGCGATGTTCAGCTCGCCCGCATCCAGGCCGCGTACCTTGTCGCGGAAGCGTGCCTCCAGCCCGTCCAGGTTCTCCACCAGCGGCTGCGCCATTTCGTACAGCAGCTGGCCCTCGCGGCTGGGCACCAGGCGACGCCCGCTGCGCTCGAACAACGGCACGCCCAGCTCCCGTTCCAGGGCCTGCAACTGCAGGCTGATGGCCGGCTGGCTGACGAACAATGCCTCAGCCGCCCGTGAGACAGAGCCCAGACGCACGGTCTGGCAGAACGCGCGCAACGGCTTCAACCGGTCGGATTTGTAGGAAAAACGCGGACTTGGCGAGGGGCGCGTGGTCATGGCGTTACAAGTATTAGCACAACTTATGTAGAGCATTGCAAAAACTGTTTTGCCAAATACTCGGCCCGGGCGGCACCGTGGAGGCGTTCCCCACCGCTGGAGTCGCCCCATGTCCGCCGTCGCTTCCGCTGTTCCCACCCCTGCCAGCAAGGCCACCCCCGGCATCGCCCTGGCGACCCGCGTGGCCGGTCAGGACACCGTGCTGCCGGCGCCGCTGCTGGCCCTGCTGGTGTCGCTGCACCGTGCGGTGGAACCGGGCCGGCAGGCACGGCTGCAGGCCCGCCGTGAACGCCAGGCGTTCTTCGACCAGGGCGGCTTGCCGGACTTCCGTGAAGACACCCTCGCAATCCGTAGCGGCGACTGGCGCGTTGCGCCGCTGCCGGCCGCGCTGCAGGACCGCCGCGTCGAGATCACCGGCCCGACCGACCCAAAGATGGTCATCAACGCGCTGAACTCCGGCGCCAAGGTGTTCATGGCCGACTTCGAGGATTCGACCTCGCCGACCTGGCGCAACCTGCTGGCCGGGCAGCAGTCGCTGGCGGCGGCGGTGCGTGGTGATCTGGAATTCACCGCCGCCAATGGCAAGCACTACACGCTGCGCCCGTACGACGAACAGGCCGTGCTGATCGTGCGCCCGCGCGGCTGGCATCTGGACGAGAAGCACGTGCGCATCGACGGCCAGTTCATCGCCGGCGGGCTGTTCGACGCGGCGGTGTTCGCCTTCCACAACGCCCGCACCCTGCAGGCCAAGGACCGCGGCCCGTACTTCTACCTGCCCAAGCTGCAGAGCATGGAAGAGGCCGCGCTGTGGGAGACCGCGCTGTCGCACATCGAAGGCATGCTCGGCCTGCCGCACGGCCAGATCAAGGTGACCGTGCTGATCGAAACGCTGCCGGCGGTGTTCGAGATGGACGAGATCCTGCACGCACTGCGTGACCGCATCGTCGGCCTGAACTGCGGGCGCTGGGATTACATCTTCTCGTACCTGAAGACCTTCCGCCGCCACGCCGACCGCGTGCTGCCCGAACGCGGCCAGGTGACCATGACCCAGCCGTTCCTGAAGGCGTATTCGGAACTGCTGATCCAGACCTGCCACCGCCGCGGTGCGCATGCGATGGGCGGCATGGCCGCGCAGATCCCGATCAACAACGATGCCGCGGCCAACGAACAGGCGATGGCCCGGGTGCGCGCCGACAAGCTGCGCGAAGTCACCGCCGGCCATGACGGCACCTGGGTTGCGCATCCGGCGCTGATTCCAGTGGCGATGGCGATCTTCGACGAACACATGCCCGGTGCGAACCAGCACAGCGTGCTGCGCCAGGATGTGCGCGTGGGTCGCGATGAACTGATCGCGCGCCCGCCGGGCACCATCACCCGTGCCGGCTTCGAAGGCAACGTGGAAGTCTGCGTGCGCTACCTGGCGGCGTGGCTGGATGGCAACGGTTGCGTGCCGATCCACCACCTGATGGAGGACGCGGCCACCGCCGAGATCAGCCGCAGCCAGCTGTGGCAGTGGCTGCATACGCCGGGCCAGCAACTGGACGACGGCACCGCGATCGATCTGGCGCTGCTGGATTCCACTCTCTCGCAGCTGCCGGCACGGCTGGGCGATACCGCCGCGCTGCCTGGTGGTACACGCATCGGCGAAGCCATCACCCTGCTCGGCGAACTGAGCCGCAGCGACGAACTGACCGATTTCCTGACCCTGCCGGCCTACGCGCGCATCGATTGACTCCCGCCCGCGTTTCCACGCCGTTTCCCTCCCCGCTGCACGCACGAACCGAACTGGAGAAAGACATGAGCAAGCTGCCCACTGCCGAACAGATCCAGCACGACTGGGATACCAACCCGCGCTGGGAAGGCATCCAGCGCAACTACAGCGCCGCCGACGTGGTGCGCCTGCGCGGCACCGTCCACATCGAGCATTCGCTGGCCCGCCTGGGTGCGGAGAAGCTGTGGGCGTCGCTGCATGAGCGCGAGTTCGTCAACGCGCTGGGTGCATTGACCGGCAACCAAGCCATGCAGCAGGTCAAGGCTGGCCTGAAGGCCATCTACCTGTCCGGTTGGCAGGTGGCGGCCGACGCCAACCTGGCCGGCCAGATGTACCCGGACCAGTCGCTGTACCCGGCCGATTCGGTGCCGGCGGTGGTCAAGCGCATCAACAACACGCTGCTGCGCGCCGACCAGCTGCACCATGCCGAAGGCAAGGATGACATCGACTTCCTGCAGCCGATCGTGGCCGATGCAGAAGCCGGTTTCGGCGGCGTGCTCAACGCCTTCGAACTGATGAAGGCGATGATCGAGGCCGGTGCCGCCGGCGTGCACTTCGAGGATCAGCTGGCCTCGGTGAAGAAGTGCGGCCACATGGGCGGCAAGGTGCTGGTGCCGACCCGTGAGGCGATCGAGAAGCTCAACGCCGCGCGCCTGGCCGCCGACGTGCTGGGTGTGCCGACCCTGCTGGTCGCGCGCACCGATGCCGAAGCAGCGGATCTGTTGACCAGTGACATCGACGGCAACGACAAGCCGTTCACCACCGGTGAGCGCACCGTCGAAGGCTTCTACAAGACCCGCAATGGCCTGGACCAGGCGATCAGCCGTGGCCTGGCCTATGCACCCTACGCCGACCTGGTGTGGTGCGAGACCGGCAAGCCGGATCTGGAATTCGCACGCAAGTTCGCCGAGGCGATCCATGCGAAGTTCCCCGGGAAGCTGCTGGCCTACAACTGCTCGCCCAGCTTCAACTGGAAGAAGAACCTGGACGACGCCACCATCGCGAAGTTCCAGCGCGAGCTGGGCAGCTACGGCTACAAGTTCCAGTTCATCACCCTGGCCGGCTTCCATGCGCTGAATTACGGCATGTTCAACCTGGCCCACGGCTATGCACGCCGCCAGATGAGCGCGTTCGTGGAGCTGCAGGAAGCCGAGTTCGAAGCGGCCGAGCGTGGCTTCACTGCGGTCAAGCACCAGCGTGAGGTCGGTACCGGTTACTTCGACGCGGTGACCCAGGCGATCCAGCAGGGCCAGTCGTCGACCACCGCGCTGACCGGCTCGACCGAGGAAGAGCAGTTCCACGGCGGGCGCAGCGAACGCGCTGCGTGATGCGGTAGTGCCGGCCGCTGGCCGGCAACCCGTCGATGTTTCCGAGGTCCAGATGGTTGCCGGCCAGCGGCCGGCACTACCGGGCCTCAGAGCGATCAGGGTGGCCAGGGAAGGGCCAGACAACGCCGGCCGGTCGGGGGACCTGCCGGCGTTGTTGTATCGATGCAAGGGCGCGGCCAGCAGGCAGCGTCAATCAGGCGCACCCCGTGTGCCGGCAACTTGGCCGAAACCCTGTGAAACCCGGCATCGGATTGATCCAGCAGGGGTTTTGCCCGGACACCCGTGACCAGAACGGGCCACCATCGATCTTCACATCAATCAAGATCGGCAGAAGGGTCAAAATGAGATAGGGCGCACACTTTAAAGCGGTGCTATGCTCCGCGGCTCACCAGGGGACGCTGGCGGCGGGTGCAGGGAATGACCGGCAGGGGTGCGGCCGAGAACAGTGATGTGACGTCAGGTATCGCCCGGGTGGCGATGGCCGAGATCGTGCACGCGCTGCTGTCCGCTGCCGAGGTGGCATTGTTCGCCAGATTTGCCCGTCCATGCAAGCTTCATGCCGGACAGTGGTTGTTCCAGCGTGGCCATCGCGGCGAACGGATGTATGTGATCCTCCAGGGCCAGATCGAACTGGACTTCGGCGAGGACCTGGTGATCAAGACGCTCGGCCAGCATGAGTTCTTCGGTGAGCTTGGCCTGCTGGTCGGTGATCACCTGCGCAGCGCCAGTGCACGCGCGCTGGCCGACTGCGAAGTACTGGAGCTGGGCCCGGCCGATTTCCATCGCCTGGTGGAATCCGATCCCGGCCTGGTCGCCTACTTCCTGCGGCGCACGATCATGCGCGTGCTGACCAACGAGCAGGCCCTGATCAGCCAGCTGCGCCGGCGCAACCATGATCTGGAAACCGCGCTGGACAATCTGTACATCACCACCCATCAGCTGACCCACACCCGTGAGCTGGTGCGTACCGATGAACTGACCGGGCTGCACAACCGCCGTGGCCTGACCCTGTACCTGCAGGAGTGCCGCGCCGACGGTGACGGGTTGCCGCAGGCCCTGCTGCTGATCGACTGCGACCGCTTCAAGCAGATCAATGATCGTCACGGCCACCAGGCCGGCGACCGTGTGCTGCAGAGCATGGGCAACATCCTGCGCTCGATGGCCGGTGAGCAGGACCTGGCCTGCCGCCTCGGCGGCGATGAGTTCTGCCTGATCCTGCGCCGTGGCAATCACGAGATCGTGCAGCACGCGGCCGAGTTCATCCTCAGCGCGGTGCATGGCCTGCTCGAACGCAGTCATGGCACGCCGCATGTCAGCCTGGTCAGCATCGGTGCCAGCCTGCTGGCGCCGGAGGCCGGCTGGAGCGAGTGGTATGCCAGTGCGGACCGCGCGCTGTACCAGGCCAAGCGCGATGGCGGCAACTGCCTGCGCTGGGTGGATGCTCCGGACGGCCCATAGGGAGATGCAGGCGATGAATGGCGACAACGGAACGTCAGCCCCGCATAGCCCCCAGCTACGCGCCCTGCTGTTCACCGATCTGTGTGATTCGCTGCAGCTGGTCGAGCGGATCGGCGACGTCGCGGCCGCGAGCCTGTTCCAGGAACACGACCGCCTGGTGCTGGTGTTGCAGCACCGCTGGAATGGCCAGCTGATCGATCGCTCCGACGGTCTGTTCATGCTGTTCGAGCGCGCCATCGATGCGCTCGGTTTCGCGCTGGACTACCAGTGCGAACTGCACACGCTGGGCCAGCAGCGTTCGATTGAACTGCGTGCGCGTGCCGGCCTGCATGTGGGTGACGTACTGACCTGGGACAACAGTCCCGAAGCGGTGCGCGCCGGCGCCAAGTCGATGGAAGTGGAAGGGCTGGCCAAGCCGATGGCGGCGCGCCTGATGATGCTGGCACGGCCTGGCCAGATCCTGTTGTCGGCCGTGGCCGAATCACTGACGCGCCGCGCCACCGATGCGTTGGGCGAGCGCGGCGCGCGCCTGCTGTGGAAGTCGCACGGGCGCTGGCGCTTCAAGGGCGTGCCGGTGGTGCAGGAAGTGATCGAAGTGGGCGAGATCGGTGCGGCGCCGTTGCGCATGC
The DNA here is from genome assembly GCF_010608305.1 of Stenotrophomonas sp. AS012628. NCBI lineage: Bacteria > Pseudomonadati > Pseudomonadota > Gammaproteobacteria > Lysobacterales > Lysobacteraceae > Stenotrophomonas > Stenotrophomonas sp. AS012628. Next base: position 19,385 of record NZ_VMBJ01000049.1, read on the forward strand.
CGCGTGCCAATGCCAAGGCGCGCCGTGACCTGCCGCTGTGGCGGCAGCCGCTGGTGCTGGCCGCTGAAGGTCTGGTACTGACGGTGGCGGTGCTGGGCGGCTGGCTGCTGCTGCGGCCGGAGCCGGCGATCGCGTTCGCCGAACGCGACTGGGTGGTGCTCGGGGATGTCGACAATCTCACCGGTGATCCGATCTTCGACGATTCGATGCGGCACGCGATCCGCATCGCGCTGGAGCAGTCGCGTTACGTGAACGTGCTGTCGGAGGGCAAGATCCGCGAGAGCCTGGAAATGGCGCGGCTCTCGGGCGATACCCGGCTCAGCCGCGATACCGCAGCCAACGTGGCGGTGCGGGAAGGCGCGCGCGCCGTGCTGCTGCCGACGGTGCGGCAGAAGATCGGTGGCTACGAGCTCGCCATCGACGTCGCAGCACCGGGCAGCGGTCAGGTGATCCAGACGTTCACCGCCACCGCGGATCGATCCGATCAGATGGTGTTCGCGGTGGACGACGTGGTCGGGCGCCTGCGACGTGGCCTGGGCGAATCGGTGGCGAGCCTGGAACAGTCGTTGCCGCTGCCGCGGGCATCGACCCAGGACCTGCGCGCACTGCGTGCGTTTGCCCTGGCCGAAAGCGCACTGGGCCAGCGTCGCTTCGAAGAAGCACGCAACCTCTACCAGGCGGCGATCGATATCGATCCCGGTTTCGCCCTGGCCTACATGGGCGTGGCCAAGCTGCTGGCCCGCACTGCGCAGGTTGCGGACGCGCGTGACGCGCTGGAGCACGCGCTGGCCCAGCAGCAGCGCCTGCCCGCGCGTGAGCGCCTGTACCTGAAGGGCTGGCAGGCCGAACTGGAACCCGGTGGCTGGCCGCTGGAACAGTGGCGTGCGCTGGCCAAGATCTATCCGGATTCGTTTGCGGGGCTGTCCAATACCTCCTGGGGGCTGCTGCAGGACAATCGCTTCGCCGAGGCCGCGCCCTATGCGCGCGCCGCGACGGTGCCTCAGGACCCGTTGCGGCTGTATCCGATGATCCATCTGGCGCGGGCACAGTTGGGCCTCGGCCAGCCGCAGCAGGCAATGCGCACCTTGCACCAGGCACAGATGCTGCGCGGCAATGACGAGGCCGACGACCTGGATGTGGACGTGCTGGTTGCGCAGGGCCTGGACGCACAGGCACAGCAGCTGTTGATGCGGTTGCCGCGGGGGGATGACCTGCAACAGCGCATGCGCCTGCGGGCAAACCTGCTGGTGGCTGCGGAGCAGCGTGATTGCAGCAGCCTGCATGCCGCGATCGCTGCGGATGGCCCGGCACCGGATCTGATCGACTACCAGATCCATCAACGGCTGCAACACGCCACCGTGACCACGTTGTGCACGGCCGGCGATGCGAAGGAGCTTGAATCCATCGCCGCCATGCTGCGACCGCTGCTGCGGAAGAACGACGACTCCGCCGTGGGTAGCCGCAGTCTGCAGTTGCTGGCCCTGACCTATCTGGCCCAGCGCCAGGGCCAGCATGCGCTGGCCGCAGAGTGGCTGCGTGACCACGGCGAACTGCTGGAGCGGCAGCGCAGCCCTGTGGTGGGCAAGTGGCGCCGGGTTGTGCTGGCGATGGCCGAACTGGCGCAACAGCGTCCGCAAGCGGCACGCCATCTGCTCGAGCCCACCTTTGATGGCAGCGAACCGGTGCAGGCCCATGTTGTGCTGCTGCAGGCATTGCGTGCCGAGCAGGACACTGCCGGCGTGCGCCGCGAGCAGGCCTGGCTGGCCCGGCACCACGGTCAGGCCATTGCCGAGGTGGCGTCCATGCAGGTCTGGCAGCCCCTGAATGTGCACGACATCGCCACGGAGGCGACGTCGGTGCGGGTACCGCGCTGATGCGGACTCAGGCGTTGACGCGCTCGTCGATCCGGTCGGCTTCGAAGCAGAACACCACCGTCATCGAGGCGGTCGAGGCACTCAGGTATGCATGCAGCGAATCGCGGGTGCGGCGCAGCTCCTCGACCGAAGCCAGGGTGCCGACCTTCATGCAGTCGTTCTCGCCAACGGCACCGTCCAGGCCGATCGAGGCCAGGGCCTTGCCCGGCGATGCGGTGAAGTGGTTGCGGAAATCGTCGTTGCCGATGAGTTGGTCCAGCAGGGTGCTGGCGTCCTCGGCGGAAAGGCGGGGATGGGTGCTCATGGGGATCGTCCGTAGGTTGAGTTTCTCGTATCGGCCGCGACAGCCTGCCATTGAGGGCGGTGGCGTGCATGTCGCTAAAGTTGGCCGCGTCGCGGTCGTTGCTGCTATGCCGGTTGTGCGGCAGAAGGAAGGAAACCCATGCGCCTGCGCCGCTGCGCCAGCCTGATGTTCGAGCCCCGCGAGTCGGTCACCCTGGACCTGCGCGCGATGCTGGCCGGCCAGGCCGAGATGGACAGCCAGATCAGCTGGGTGGCCCTGGCCGCCCATCTGGACCAGCCGCTGCCGGTGGACGCCGAGGAGCGCCAGCTGCTGGGCGAGCTCAGCGCGCACCGCTGGAGCGAACCGCCGGCCGGCACCTCTCCGGCGATGCTGGCGCGCCTGGTCGAGCAGGGGCTGGTGCTGACCGACCCGCCGGATGAGGTCGGGCACCAGATGCGTGATGAGGCATTGCGACGCAGCCAGTGGTGGCCGTTGGCCGCATTGGCCCATCGCCATGCGCGCTGGCAGGCGGTGGACAGCGTGGAGGACATGCGTCGCCAGGGTCTGGATACCGCTGCCGGCCTGCGCCAGCGGCTGGGGCCGCCGCCACCGGTGGTGCAAGCCCTGCAGGGCGACTACCAGCCGCTGCCGCGCAGCGAAGAGGCCGCGTTCGACGCGCTGCTGGCGCAGCGCACGACCTGCCGCAATTTCGACCCGCAGCGTGCACTGCCATTGCCGCTGCTGGCCCAGGTGCTGCAGCGCACGCTGATGGCCCACGCGGTGCAGAAGGTCGAGCGTGATACGGAGTTCCTGAAGAAGAACGTGCCCTCCGGCGGCGGCCTGCATCCCACCGAAGGTTTCCTGCTGGTACAGAACGTGGAAGGGCTGGTACCAGGGCTGTACCACTACCACCCCGTGCAGCACGCGGTACTGCCGTTGCCCTCGCCGCCCCCCGATGCATTGCCCGCGCTGGCACGGCGGATGCTGTCCGGTCAGGAGTGGTTCGCCGATGCACCGGCGCTGCTGGTGCTGGCACCGCGGTACGACCGCTGCTTCTGGAAGTACCGCAACCACGCCAAGGCGTATCGTGCGGTGACGCTGGATGTCGGCCACATCTCGCAGCTGCTGTACCTGTGCGCAACCGAGCGTGGCCTGGCGGCATTCGTCACCGCAGCCATCAACGATGCCGATGTCGATCGTGCCTTCGGTTTCGACGGCATCGGGCAGAGCGCGATGGCCATCTGCGGCCTGGGCTGGCGCAGTGCCACGCTGGACACGGCCGAATTCGATCCTGCTGGCCGGGTGGTGGTGGGCGACGACCGCTGAGCGGTCGCCGCCGCGGCGTTCACGCCGCCTCGAAGTCCACCAGTACTGCACCGTCACCCACCTGGTCGCCGGCCTTGGCGCGGTAACCCTTCACCGTGCCGTCCGCCGGTGCCTGCAGCGTGTGCTCCATCTTCATCGCTTCCAGCACCACCAGCGGCGTGCCGCGCTTGACCTCGGTACCGGCGGCGACCAGCGTCGCAACGATCCTGCCCGGCATCGGCGCCAGCAGGCTGCCGGCGTCGGCCACGGCGTGGTCCGATTCACCCACCGGATCGTGCAGGGTGAAGCGGTGCTGGCCGTCGGCGCCGAACAGGTACAGCTGGTCACCGTCGCGCAGCAGCTGCAACGACCAGCGGCGCTCGCCCAGCTGCACCGTCAGGCCCTGCATATTGGCCGTGCCGATCACCTGCACCGGCGCCGCATCGTCGCACTGCACGCGCCAGCCATCGGCCTGCGCCCACACCTTCAGCGTGTGCCGGCGATCGCCCTGCTGCAGCGGCAGCACGCGTGGTGCCGATGCGCCAAGGCGCCAGCCGTCCTGCGCCTGCCACGGCGAATGCGGGTCGCGCGCATCGCTGCCGGCACCGGCAGTGCTTGCAACAGCGGCCACGGCGGCCAGCTGCCACAGGGCATCATCCGTATCGCCCGCTGCACTCAATGCCGCCTGTTCGCGTTCGATCAGCGCGGTATCCAGCTTGGCGTGCGCGAACGAATCGGTGTTCACCAGGCGGCGCAGGAAGCCGGCATTGGTGGTCACGCCCACCACCTGGCAGTCGGCCAGCGCCTGGCTCATGCGGCGCAGCGCGGCGTCGCGGTCCACGTCCCAGACGATCAGCTTGGCGATCATCGGGTCGTAGTACGGGGTGATGCTGTCGCCTTCCTCCACGCCGGTATCCACGCGCACATGGGCAGACGAAGCCGGCAGGCGCAGGCGGCGCAGGGTACCGGTGGAGGGCAGGAAGCCGCGGTCGGCATCTTCTGCGTACAGCCGTGCTTCGATGGCATGGCCGTGGATCGCCAGCTGCTCCTGGCGCAGCGGCAGCGGCAAGCCCGAGGCCACGCGCAGCTGCCATTCCACCAGGTCGGTGCCGGTGATGTACTCGGTCACCGGGTGCTCGACCTGAAGGCGGGTGTTCATTTCCATGAAGTAGAAATCGCCGTCCGGGCCGGCGATGAACTCCACCGTGCCGGCACCGACGTAGCCCACCGCGCGCGCGGCATCGACCGCCGCCTTGCCCATCGCCGCGCGACGTTCTGCACTCATGCCTGGCGCCGGGGCTTCTTCCAGCACCTTCTGGTGGCGGCGCTGCACCGAGCAGTCGCGCTCGAACAGGTAGACCGCCTCACCGTGGCTGTCGCCGAACACCTGGATTTCGATATGGCGCGGGCGCTCGACATACTTCTCGACCAGCACGTGGTCATTGCCGAACGCCGAGGCCGCCTCGCGCTGGCAGCTGGCCAGCGCATCGACGAAGTCCTCGCTGCGCTCGACCTTGCGCATGCCCTTGCCACCGCCACCGGCGCTGGCCTTGATCAGCACCGGGTAACCGATGGCGTCGGCCTGTTCGCGCAGGAAGGACGGTTCCTGCTGGTCGCCGTGGTAGCCCGGAGTCAGCGGCACGCCGGCGTTCGCCATCAATGCCTTGGCCGCGCTCTTGTCGCCCATCGCGCGGATGGCGCTGGCCGGCGGCCCGATGAAGGTGATGCCGGCGGCGGCGCAGGCATCGGCGAAGTCGGCATTCTCGGACAGGAAGCCGTAGCCGGGGTGGATCGCCTGCGCGCCGGTCAGGCGTGCGGCGTCGAGCAGGGCATCGCCGCGCAGGTAACTTTCACGTGCAGCGGCCGGACCGATGTGGATGGCTTCGTCGGCCAGGCGCACGTGGCGCGCGTTGCGGTCGGCATCGGAATATACCGCCACGGTGGCGATGCCGAGGCGGCGGCAGGTGGCGATGACGCGACAGGCGATTTCGCCGCGATTGGCGATCAGGACTTTGGTGAACATGGCAACAGGCTCGGTCATGGCACGGGTTACATGCGGAACACGCCGAAGCGCGTCTGCTGCGGGGCGGCGTTGAGGCTGGCCGACAGCGCCAGGGCCAGTACGCGGCGGGTGTCGGCCGGATCGATCACGCCGTCGTCCCACAGGCGCGCGCTGGCGTAGTACGGGTGGCCCTGCTGCTCGAACTGCTCGCGGATCGGTGCCTTGAACGCATCTTCCTCCGCTGCCGGCCACTGGCCGCCCTTGGCTTCGATGCCATCGCGCTTGACCGTGGCCAGCACGCTGGCGGCCTGTTCGCCGCCCATCACGCCGATGCGTGCGTTGGGCCACATCCACAGGAAGTTGGGCGAATAGGCGCGGCCGCACATGCCGTAGTTGCCGGCACCGAACGAGCCGCCGATGACCACGGTGAACTTGGGAACCTTGGCGCAGGCCACTGCCATCACCAGCTTGGCGCCGTCCTTGGCGATGCCGCCCTGTTCGTACTTGCGGCCGACCATGAAGCCGGTGATGTTCTGCAGGAACACCAGCGGGATGTTGCGCTGGGTGCACAGCTCGATGAAGTGCGCGCCTTTCAGTGCCGACTCGGAGAACAGGATGCCGTTGTTGGCGATGATGCCGATCGGGTAGCCGTTCAGATGCGCGAAGCCGGTAACCAGTGTTGCGCCATAGCGCGGCTTGAACTCGTCAAAGCGCGAGCCATCGACCAGGCGTGCGATCACTTCGCGCACGTCGTAGGGCTTGCGCGTATCGGCGGGAATCACCCCATACAGTTCATGCGCCGGCAGCAGCGGTTCCTCGGGCGCCTGCACCGCCATCGCCGGCTCCGGCTTGCGCCAGTTCAGCTGGGCGATGATCGCGCGCACCCGTGCCAGCGCCTGCAGATCGTTGTCGGCCATGTGGTCGGCCACGCCGGAGATGCGCGTGTGTACGTCGGCACCGCCCAGTTCCTCGGCCGTCACCACTTCACCGGTGGCGGCCTTCACCAGCGGCGGGCCGCCGAGGAAGATCGTGCCCTGCTCGCGCACGATCACCGTCTCGTCGCTCATCGCCGGCACGTAGGCGCCACCGGCGGTGCAGCTGCCCATCACGCAGGCGATCTGCGGAATGCCCTGCGCCGACAGGTTGGCCTGGTTGTAGAAGATGCGGCCGAAATGATCGCGGTCGGGGAAGACTTCGTCCTGCAGCGGCAGGAAGGCCCCGCCGGAATCGACCAGGTAGATGCACGGCAGGTGGTTCTGCTCGGCGATCTCCTGCGCGCGCAGGTGCTTCTTCACCGTCATCGGGTAGTAGGTGCCGCCCTTGACCGTGGCATCGTTGGCCACGATCACGCATTCCACGCCGCTCACGCGGCCGATGCCGGCCACCACGCCCGCAGCGGGCACGGCATCGTCATACATGCCGTGCGCGGCCAGCGGCGCGATTTCCAGGAAGGCGCTGCCGGGGTCGAGCAGGGCGTCGATACGGTCGCGCACCAGCAGCTTGCCGCGCGCGGTGTGCTTGGCGCGTGCCGCCTCGCTTCCGCCCAGTGCAGTGCGGGCAAGCGTGGCGTGCAGGTCGCCGACCACGGCCTGCATCGCCGCGCGGTTGCTTTCAAACGTTTCGCTGCCCGGTTGCAGCTGGCTGTTCAGGACGGTCATCGCGGTGGCCTTACAGGGTGCGCTGGAACAGTTCGCGGCCGATCAGCATGCGGCGGATCTCCGAAGTGCCGGCGCCGATTTCATACAGCTTGGCGTCGCGCCACAAGCGGCCGGTCGGGTATTCGTTGATGTAGCCGTTGCCGCCGAGGATCTGGATCGCCTGGCCGGTCAGCCAGGTGGCCTTCTCGGCGGCGTACAGGATGGCACCGGCGGCGTCCTGGCGGGTGGTGCGGCCCTGGTCGCAGGCGCGTGCCACGGCATAGACATACGCACGGCAGGCGCCCAGGCCCACGTACATGTCGGCAATCTTGCCCTGGATCAGCTGGAAGCTGCCGATCGCCTCACCGAACTGGTGGCGCTCGTGCACGTAGGGCATCACCACGTCCATCGCCGCGGCCATCAGGCCCAGCGGGCCGCCGGACAGCACCACGCGCTCGTAGTCCAGGCCGGACATCAGCACGCGCACGCCGCCACCGATCTGGCCCAGCACGTTTTCTTCCGGTACTTCGCAGTCCTGGAACACCAGCTCGCAGGTGGGCGAGGAACGCATGCCCAGCTTGTCCAGCTTCTGCGCGGTGGAAAAGCCCTTCATGCCCTTCTCGACCAGGAACGCGGTGATGCCCTTGGCACCGGCCTCCATGTCGGTCTTGGCATAGACCACCAGCACGTCGGCATCCGGGCCGTTGGTGATCCACATCTTGTTGCCGTTGAGCACGTAGCGGTCACCACGCTTGTCGGCGCGTAGTTTCATCGACACCACGTCCGAACCGGCACCCGGCTCGCTCATCGCCAGCGCGCCGACCAGGCTGCCGTTGCACAGCCCCGGCAGGAAGCGCTGTTTCTGTTCTTCGTTGCCGTTCTTGCGCAGCTGGTTCACGCACAGGTTGGAGTGCGCGCCGTAGGACAGGCCGATGCCGCCGGAAGCACGCGAGATCTCTTCCATCGCCACCACGTGGGCCAGGTAGCCCATGCCGGTGCCGCCGTATTCTTCTTCCACGGTGAGGCCGAGCAGGCCCTGTTCGCCCAGCTTCGGCCACAGGGCCAGCGGGAACTGATTGGTGGCATCGGCCTCGGCGGCCAGCGGTGCGACCTCGGCGGCGGCAAAATGGGCCACGCTCTGGCGCAGCAGGTCGATGTCTTCGCCAAGGTCGAAGTTCAGGGATGGCACGTGCATTGTGGTGGCTCCACGGCGGGATGGCAGGAAATGGACGCACCCGGCGGGGGAGCGGGCGGCGGTCTGCAGGACCGCCGCCCGCACGGGCGATTGGACCCCAGCGTAGCGGGGTTCGGGTAAGAAGTGAATACAAATTCAAAAATTGAAAATAGAATCAAAACATGGCCTACAAACGCTCTGCACTGATGGAAGAACGCCTGGCCGGGGCCCGTGAACGGATCCTGCTGGCCACCCGCGAGCTGGTCGCCACCGGTGGCTGGCGCAATGCTCCGGTAACCGCCGTGGCGACCCAGGCGGGGGTGTCCACCGGCCTGATCTACCGGCACTTCCCGTCCAAGGCCGAGTTGTTCGTGGAGGTGCTCAACGCCGCCGTGGCCCACGAGGTTGCGATCATGGAGCGCATCGCCAGCGGCCCGGAGGTGGCCAGCGAGCGCCTGCGGCTGGCGATCACCGCCTTCGTCCGCCGCGCCCTGGCCGGGCCGGGGCTGGCGCACGCCTTCATCGTTGAACCGGTCGACCCGGAGGTGGAAGCCGAGCGCATGCGCGGTCGCCGCGCCTTCGGTGACGTGTTCCTGCGGCTGGTGGAGGAGGGCGTGGCGGCCGGTGAGCTGCCGGCGCAGGACGCGCATGTGGCCGCCGCCTGCCTGGTCGGCGCCTTCACCGAAGCCATGGTCGGTCCGACCGCGCCCAGCCGCGAAGCACACCGCGACGAAGACGCACTGGTGGATGCGATCTGCAGCTTCTGCCTGCGCGCGATCGGCGCCCCCGCAAAACGGTAGCGCCGGGCCATGCCCGGCGGCTGTTGCCATCCTCGACCGTTGTTGCCGCGCTTCGCGCTCGCCGGGCACGGCCCGGCGCTACCCGCATGCGGCCACGGCCGCATGTTGCGCCGCACCAGCAGTGACGCCTGTTGTCGCACGCAAAGCGCGTTCTATACTCGGTCCATCACGCAGTCGCTCAGCCGTGGTCCAACGACTATCAGCCAGGGGTAACGAAGAGTGCGGAATTACGATCTGGAGTTCCTGAAACGCTTCTCCATGGTGATCGCGCTGCTGGCGACCATCACCCTCGGCCTCATCCTCCTTGCCGCCTACATCCACACCCGGATTCCGCCCGAGGTGTCGCCGGCCGCGGCCAAGCGCACCGAACAGCGCATCTCGCCCACCGGCGCGGTCTATGCCGGCAGCACCGGCGCCGCCGCGCAGGCCGCCGCCAAGGCCGCCGCGCTGGCCAAGGCCGCGTCGCAGGTGGCCTACGGCGGCACCAAGGACGGCAAGGTCATCTTCGACAACCTGTGCACCGCCTGCCACACCACCGGTGTGGGCATGGCGCCGACGCTGGACCATTCGCACTGGGACAAGCGCATCGCACAGGGCAAGGACACCCTCTACAAGCACGCCATCGAGGGCTACACCGGGCCGGACGGCGGCATCATGCCGCCCAAGGGCGGCAACCCGGCGCTGACCGAGGAACAGATCCACGCCACCGTGGACTGGATGCTGGGCAACCTGAAGTAGACGGCGAACGGCGAAAACGTCGAAACATGGAACGGCCGAACGGGATGGCGGAACCGCGGAACGGGGGTAGAGTCGACTGTCAGTCGACTGCTCTTCCCAACGCCACCAAAAATGCCCGCGCTGCGCGCGATAGTCGACTGACAGTCGACGCTACCCGCCGGTCGCCCAATCGCCCCGGTCGTTCTCCGTCCGCCGCCGGCGGCTTTGCCGGCCAAGGCCAAAACCGCGCGCGTCGCTGGGGTTTCGCATTTCAGGGTTAGTCTGTGCGCCTCTTCCATGGAGTCGCCCGTCGATGCGCCGCCGTTCCCTCGCCCTTGCCCTGTCCCTGCTGCTGCCGGCCGGCGCCTTTGCCCAGGCCCAGCCGCAGGCCGCACCGGTCGCGTCGCCCTCCACTGCGCGCAGCAGCGCCACCGTGGTGCTGACCGCCGCGCCGGCCGACTGGCGTGTGCTGGATGGCCAGCGCGTGCGCATCGCCGCACCGCTGACCCTGGCCGGTACCGACGGCCTGGAGCGCTTCGGCCAGCTCACCGTGGCCTTCGATGGCCGCCTCTGGCAGCCCACCGAAGTGGCCGCGCCGGGTACTGCCGGCTACGAGCAGGTGATGGCCGACAACCAGCGCCGCCGCCTGGTGCTGGACGACGGCAGCGATGCCCGCGACCCGGCCAGCGTGGCCTACCTGCCGGCCAACCCGGTGCTGCGTACCGGCATGCAGCTGCGCAATGTGGAAGGTGTCGTGCACATGGACGCGCAGGGGCGGCCGCGCCTGCAGGTCGAAGGTGTGCTGAAACTGCCGGAGCTGAAGCGTCCGGCGGTGCCGACCGTGCCGGGCGGCCTGCACGTGGCGGCCTTCAACCTGGAGAACTTCTTCAACGGTGATGGCCAGGGCGGTGGCTTCCCGACCCTGCGCGGCGCGCGCACGCTGGACGAGCACAAGGCGCAGGTGGCCAAGCTGGTCACCACGGTCAACGCGCTGGGCGCCGATGTCGCCGCGCTGATGGAGCTGGAGAACGACGGCTACGGTCCGCAGTCGGCCATCGCCGAACTGGTCGATGCGCTCAACCGGGACCGCGGCGCGCAGGGCGACTGGCGCTTCGTCGACGCGGGCAACGGCCCCGGCGACAACCCGATCCGGGTCGGCATCATCTACCGCAGCGCGCGCCTGCAGCCGGTCGGCAAGCCGGCCACGCTGACCGGTGGTCCATTCGTCGAGCACAGTCGCGTGCCGCTGGCGCAGGCCTTCCAGGGCAAGCAGGGCGCACCGTTCGTGGTGGTGGCCAACCACTTCAAGTCGAAGGGCTGCCGCGACGCCGCCGGTGCCGACGCCGACCGCAACGACAACCAGGGCTGCTGGAACGCCACCCGCGTGACCTCCGCGCAGCAGCTGCATGCCTGGCTGCAGACCGACCCGACCGGTACCGGTGCCAAGGACGCGGTGCTGCTCGGCGATTTCAATGCCTACGCGATGGAAGACCCGATCCGCACCCTGCATGACCTGGGCTGGCTGGACGCGTTCAAGGTGGCCAAGGTCGAGCATCCCTACAGCTACGTCTACAACGGCTATACCGGCCGCCTCGACCATGCATTGCTGAGCCCGGGCATGGCCAAGCGCCTGCGCGGCGCCGCCGAATGGCACAGCAACGCCGACGAGCAGGACGCCAGCGGCTACCAGGGCCGCAACGTGCAGGGCCCGTGGCGCAGCTCCGACCACGACCCGCTGCTGCTGGGCTTCGACAGATAAGGTTCGCCGGGGATCTGCTCTGGGAGGGACCTTGATCGGCACGGATGCTGCCGTTGCTTTTGATCTACCAGTCCGCCTTCAAGCGAGCCGAGCATCGCAGGTGAATCAGGGGCGAAGAGGCGCCGATGTCTGAGCGCAGCGAGTTCGGCGCCGTCCCCTGGTTCACCGAGAAGCGCAGGGAACCGGTGCACAGCACCGGCTCGCGGCTGGCGGCGCGTTTCTTTTGGTTACTTTTCTTTTCGCGCGAAAAGAAAAGTGACATCCCACCGCGGGCGCGGAAATGGCCCGCCGCAACCAACGCTCACCCCCAGGCGATCAACCCGATCGCCAGCACCGCCAGCGCAAGACCCGCGCGGTTCCACTTCGTGGTTGCCTCGCCGAACGCGAACACGCCCACCAGTGCACCCAGCACCACCACGCCGATGTTCATGCCGGCGAACACGGTGGCTGGGCTCTCCGGCATCGACTGATGCGCGTGCACATAGAAAAGAATGTTGCCGCCATTGAGCAGGCCCAGCAGTGCACCCGCGCCGAGGTTGCGCCAGGCCAGCCGGCTGCGGCCACTGACATGCCGCCACAGCTGCAGCGCCAGCATCAGTACGAAGGCCACGCTGAAGCTGGCCAGCACCGCCGCCATCGACGGCGTGCCCGACAGCGCCACCTGCTTGAGCAGCACGTCGACCACCGCGAACCCGGCCCAGACGCCCAGCAGCCAGCCCCAGCCACCGGGTGAGGACGACACCGCCGGTCCGCGCGGGCGCAGGCTGATCGCCACCATGGCGACCAGGCCCAGCGCCAGGCCGACCAACTTCCACGGCGTGGCGGTCTGGCCGAAGAACAGGAACGCGGCGGCCAATGACAGCAGCAGCGACAGCCGCTGCGCCACGTCGCTGCGGACGATGCCGGCCACCGCCACCGCGCGGCCCAGCACCAGGAAGATCGACGGCAGCACCACCGCCAGCGCCAGCAATGACAGCCACGGCGCATGCGGCGCGCGCAGTGCATCCAACGGCGGCTGCAGCACCGCGGCGGTGAGCGTTGCAGCGACCAGATAGTTCCAGGTGACCATCTGCGCGACATCCAGCTGGCGGCGGTTGGCCAGCTTCAACACCACCGAAACCAGCACGCTGCAGATCACGGCCAAGGACAGGTAGAGCATGGGGCGGGCACAGGGCGGGGGCAGGGGACGGTATCATGGTGCCATGCACAAGCCTTCGTTCCCCGTCGCCCCTGGCGAAACCGCCTGCCTCGAACTGGACGGCCCGGCCGGCCCGCTGGAAGTGGTCGTCGACCTGCCCAAGGCCGACGCGCCGGTGCAGCCGATCGTGGCCATCGTCTGCCATCCGCTGTCCACCGAGGGCGGCACCCTGCACAACAAGGTGGTCACCATGACCGCCACCACCCTGCGCGAGCTGGGCATCGCCACGGTGCGCTTCAACTTCCGCAGTGTTGGCGCGTCGGCCGGTGAGTTCGACCACGGCGTGGGCGAGCAGGATGACCTGAAGGCCGTCGCCGCCTGGGTGCGCAGCCAGCGTCCGGACGACCGCCTGTGGCTGGCCGGTTTCAGCTTCGGCTCGTTCGTGTCGCTGAAGGCCGCTGCCGCGCTGCAGCCGGAAGCGCTGATCTCGATCGCGCCGCCGGCCGGTCGCTGGGATTTCGATGGCATCGCACCGCCGGCGCGCTGGCTGGTGATCCAGGGCGAGCAGGACGAGATCGTCGACCCGCAGGCCGTCTACCAGTGGCTGGACACGCTGGACTTCCCGCATGAGCTGGTGCGCATGCCCGAGACCAGCCACTTCTTCCACCGCAAGCTGATCGACCTGCGCGGCGCGCTGACCCACGGCGTGAAACATTGGCTGGGCGCAGCGGCATGAGTGCAACCGAGTTGACCCCGTCGCAGCGGTACGCGGAAGGGGTCGCCCGTGGCGACTGGCAGAACGACCCGGCCCAGCATGCGGCGCTGGCCGAGCTGGACCGCATCCACCTGGGCCTGCTGGACAGTGCCGAGGACGGCTGGCTGGACCGCCTGTCCTCGTTCTGGAAAAAGCCCGAGCCGGTGAAGGGCCTGTATTTCTGGGGTGGCGTCGGCCGCGGCAAGACCTTCCTGGTCGACCTGTTCTACGACGGCCTGCCGATCAAGCAGAAGTACCGCACCCACTTCCATCGCTTCATGCGCAGCGTCCACGAGCGCCTGCGCGAGCACCAGGGCCAGAGCGACCCGCTGGCGAAGATCGCCCAGGAATGGCGCAGCAACCTGCGCGTGCTGGTGCTCGACGAGTTCTTCGTCACCGACATCGGCGATGCGATGCTGCTGGCGCGGTTGCTGGAGCGCCTGTTCGCCGAGGGCGTGACCCTGGTCACCACCTCCAACACGGCGGTGGAGAACCTGTACCTCAATGGCCTGCAGCGCGAGAGCTTCCTGCCGGCCATCGGCCTGTTGCAGCGCTTCTGCGTCGAGTTGTACGCCGAAGGCACCGAGGATTACCGCATGCGCGCGCTGACCCGCTCGCCGGTGTACCGCGCACCGCTGGCGGCCGACAGCGATGAGTGGCTGGCCACGCGCTGGAACGAGCTGAGTGGCGGCCAGCCGGCCAAGGCCGGCAACATCGAGATCGAGGGTCGCAAGATTCCGGTCCGTGGCCGCGGCAAGAGTATCGCCTGGTTCGATTTCGCCGCGCTGTGCGAGGGCCCGCGGGGGCCCTCGGACTACATCGAGATCGCGCACGAGTTCAACACGGTGCTGCTGGGCGGCATTCCGGCATTCGATCGCCTGAACGAAGATGCCGCGCGCCGCTTCGTCAACCTGATCGACGAGCTGTACGACCGCCACGTCAACCTGGTGTGTACCGCCAGCACCTCGCCGATCGAGCTGTACACCGGCCAGCGCCTGCAGGGCGCGTTCGAGCGCACTGCTTCGCGCCTGATCGAAATGCAGAGCGCCGAATACCTGGGCACCCCGCACCGGGCGTGAGGGTAGTGCCGTTTGTAGAGCCGAGCCCACGCTCGGCTGCCTTTGCATGATGTGCCGAAAAGCAGCCGAGCGTGGGCTCGGCTCTACGACAGCACAGCGCGGCTATCGGGTGGGCGCAACCGCGCTCCCCAACGGCCGCTCATCCGGCCCGGCCGACACATGCAGCCCCGTACCGCTGCCGTGCTCCGCCCGTACGCTCTCGCCGCGCTCCAGCAGCCGCAGTGGCTGTCCCTGGTAGCGCACTTCCAGCGCATCGTGGGCCTCTGCCAGTGAACGCACCAGCGGGCAAAGGGCCATTGCCTTGGCTTCCAGCTGCTGGCTGCGCGCTTCCATGCGGCGGTCGACTTCGGCATCGAGGCGATCGGCGCGGCGCTCCATGGCCCCGGCGCGGCCGGTGAACACCTGCCACAGCACGCTGCGGGTCATCGACCCGGCCATCGTCTCGGCCATCTGCTCGATGTGCGCGTCGAAGCCGTCGCCGAAGGCTTCCTGTTCCCAGTAGCCGCGGCCCAGGCTGGCGTCGATCCAGTCCTGCATCTCGCCGCGCATCGCCCGCATCTGGCGGTTGCGGGACTTGCCGGTGATGGCCTCGAAGGCAGCGTCCAGCGCATCGAAGGTGACCCCGGAGACTTCGTGGGCCAGTGCGGTGGCCGCCGGCATCAACTGGCGGCCACCGGCCTCCATCTGCCGCAGGCGGGCGGCGTCGGCGGCGCTGACCGTGACCATCCTGCCGTCCAGGCTCAGCTCGCCGTCGTGGAACACCACTTCATGCGGCGCCTGCGGGCCATGCCGCAGCCAGATGCCGCCGCTGTCCACCAGCACGTCATAGTCGGTATGGATGCCGCACTGGTCCGAACGCAGGTCCAGCCCCTCGGCGGCCAGCGCCGGGGCGATGAACAGGGCGGGCAGCAGGGCCAGCGCGGGCAACCGCAGGTGCATCGGAGCATCCTTTTCCGGGAGCGAGCGGCCAGCATCCGCCGTCAGCGCGCGGGCGTCACCGGCCGGAAGTCACCCGTCCACCGGATTCCCACCGGCTGCCCACCATCTATCCACAGGGTTGTCCCTAGCCAGTTTCATCACTGTCATGTGAAGCTGTCATTGTTCCGTTTTCGCGGTGCGTTGTACCACCGCAATGACGCCTTTCGGGCTTGACTGCGCAGCCCGTTCCGGCAGGTCTGAAGCGTCTGATCCGGGCGCCGATGGCACGATCCTTGCGGCGCAAGGGATTGCCGAATTTCACTACATTTGGCGTTGACGGACCCCACTACCCCCACTATCTTGTGGCCGTCGGTCGCAGCAACCCCAATTCCAGGGGATGCCCGGGGTACCCATCCGCGATCGCCAACGGCAGTGGCAGGCGCAGGGTCTCATCCCCTGCGACGCCGTCCTGCCATCCTGGGCTGTCATGTCCCGGGCTGCGTCACCCGATGCATCGAGCACCCACCAATCACGCCAAGAGGACACACGCCGTGACCACCGAATCCAGCGCCACCATCGAGAAGGAAAGCGAATTCCTGTTGACGTCGCCGCCGACGGCCAACGCGATGAGTGTGACCAAGCGCAATGGCACGACCGAACTGGTGGACCTGAACAAGATCGTGCGCGCGGTGCAGCGTTCCTCCGAAGGCCTGCACGCCGTCGATCCGATGCGCGTGGCCACCCGCACCATTTCCGGCCTGTACAACGGCGCCACCACCCGCGAGCTGGACGAACTGTCCATCCGCACCGCCGCCCTGCTGATCGGTGAAGAGCCCGAGTACGGTCGCCTCGCTGCGCGCCTGCTGGCCAACTACATCGCCAAGGAAGTCTCCGGCCAGGAAATCTACGCATTCTCGCAGTCGGTCAGCCGTGGCCATGAAGTCGGCCTGATCAACGACCGCCTGCTGAACTTCGTGCAGACCAACGCACGCAAGCTCAACGATGCCATCGACATCTCGCTGGACCTGAACTTCGATTACTTCGGCCTGCGCACCCTGTACGACCGTTACCTGCTGCGCCACCCGCACACCCGCAAGGTGATCGAGACCCCGCAGCAGTTCTTCCTGCGCATCGCCAGCGCGCTGAGCGAGGACGTGTCCGAGACCCTGGCGCTGTACAAGCGCATGGGCAACCTTGACTACCTGCCGTCCAGCCCGACCCTGTTCAACTCCGGCACCACCCACGAGCAGCTGTCCTCGTGCTTCCTGCTGGACTCGCCGCAGGACTCGCTGGAGTCGATCTATTCCAAGTACGGCGACATCGCCCAGCTTTCCAAGTTCTCCGGCGGCATCGGCGTCAGCTACACCCGTGTGCGTTCGCGTGGTTCGCTGATCAAGTCGACCAACGGCCACTCCAACGGCATCGTGCCGTGGCTGAAGACCATGGATTCGTCCGTGGCCGCAGTGAACCAGGGCGGCAAGCGCAAGGGCGCGGCCTGCGTGTACCTGGAAACCTGGCACGCCGACATCGAGGACTTCCTCGAGCTGCGTGACAACACCGGTGACGAAGCCCGTCGTGCGCACAACCTGAACCTGGCCAACTGGGTGCCGGACCTGTTCATGAAGCGCGTCGAGGCCGACCAGGAATGGTCGCTGTTCGATCCGCGCGTCGTGCCGGAGTTCACCGACCTGTTCGGCGAAGCCTTCGAGCAGGCCTACCTGCAGGCCGAAGCCCAGGGCAAGGCCAACCGCACCATCTCCGCGCGCAAGCTGTACGCCCGCATGATGCGTACGCTGGCCGAGACCGGCAACGGCTGGATGACCTTCAAGGACAAGTGCAACCGCGCCAGCAACCAGACCCTGCGTCCGGGCAACGTGATCCACCTGTCCAACCTGTGCACCGAAATCCTGGAAGTCACCTCCAACGATGAAACCGCGGTGTGCAACCTGGGTTCGATCAACCTGGGCAACCACTTCGACGAGCACAACGAGTTCGACTTCGAGAAGCTGGCCGAGACCGTGCGCCTGGCCGTGCGCCAGCTCGACCGCGTCATCGACCTGAACTTCTACCCGATCGAAACCGCCCGCCGCGCCAACCTGCGCTGGCGTCCGGTCGGCCTGGGCTGCATGGGCCTGCAGGACGTGTTCTTCCGCAAGCGCCTGCCGTTCGACAGCGCCGAAGCCCGCGCCCTGTCGAAGAAGATTGCCGAAGCGATCTACTTCCACGCGCTGGAAACCTCCTGCGAGCTGGCCCAGGAACGCGGCAAGCACCCGTCGTTCAACGACACCCGTGCCGCCAGCGGCGAACTGCAGTTCGACGCCTGGAACGTGGTGCCGGAAGACACCGCACGCTGGGATGCCCTGCGTGAGCGCATCAAGGAACACGGCCTGCGCAACTCGCTGATGATCGCGATCGCCCCGACCGCGACCATCGCCTCGATCGCCGGCTGCTACGAGTGCGTCGAGCCGCAGGTGTCCAACCTGTTCAAGCGCGAGACCCTGTCCGGTGACTTCCTGCAGGTCAACCGCTACCTGGTGAACGAGCTGAAGAAGCTGGGCCTGTGGACCGCCGACATGCGCGATGCCATCAAGCTGGCCGAAGGTTCCATCGCCGGCGTGGCGCAGATTCCGGAAACGCTGCGCGAGGTCTACCGCACCGCGTGGGAACTGCCGATGCGCTCGCTGATCGACATGGCCGCCGAGCGTGGCGCCTTCATCGACCAGTCGGCCTCGCTCAACCTGTTCATGGAAAGCCCGAACATCGGCGCGATGTCCTCCATGTACATGTACGCCTGGAAGCAGGGCATCAAGACCACCTACTACCTGCGTTCGCGCCCGGCCACCAAGATCGCCAAGACCACGGTGAGCAGCGCGGCCCCGGCCAAGGTGTTCAGCCCGGACGAAGCCATCGCCTGCTCGCTGGAAAACCCGGAAGCCTGCGAGGCCTGCCAGTAACACCGCGCGGTGGGTGCCGACCGTTGGTCGGCACTCGAACACCTCGCACCTGTAGAGCCGAGCCATGCTCGGCTGCAGCACGCAAACACCAAGGTAGCGCCGGGCCACGCCCGGCGTTTTGACCCGAGAATTCAAGGAAACACCCATGGCCGACAAGCCCAAGCAGATGCTGCTCGATCCCGGTTTTGAACTGACCCTGCGCCCGATGCGCTACCCGCAGTTCTATGACATGTACAGGAACGCGATCAAGAACACCTGGACGGTGGAAGAGATCAACTTCCAGATCGACATCACCGACCTGCACAGCAAGATGTCGCCGGGTGAGCGCCACCTGATCCACCGGCTGGTTGCGTTCTTCGCCACCGGCGACTCGATCGTGTCCAACAACCTGGTGCTGAACCTGTACCAGCACCTCAATGCGCCGGAAGCGCGCATGTACCTGTCGCGCCAGCTGTATGAAGAAGCGCTGCACGTGCAGTTCTACCTGACCCTGCTCGACAACTACCTGCCGGATCCTGAAGAGCGCGCCAAGGCGTTCTCGGCGGTGGAGAACATCGACTCGATCAAGAAGAAGGCCGACTTCTGCTTCAAGTGGATCGACTCGATCCAGAGCCTGACCCGCATCGAGACCCGCGAACAGCGCCGCCAGTTTCTGCTCAACCAGATCTGCTTCGCCGCTTGCATCGAAGGCCTGTTCTTCTTCGCTGCCTTCGCCTACGTGTACTACTTCCGTTCGCGTGGCCTGCTGCCGGGCCTGGCCTCGGGCACCAACTGGGTGTTCCGCGACGAGAGCGCGCACATGGAGTTCGCGTTCGAGTCGGTGCGTGTGGTGCGTGAGGAAGAACCGGACCTGTTCGACGAAGAGATGAAGCAGCAGGTCTACGACATGCTGGCCGAGGCGATCGAGTGCGAAGTGCAGTTCGCCGAGGACGTGCTGTCCGGCGGCGTGGCCGGCATTTCCACCCGCGACATGCGCCAGTACCTGCAGCACTGCGCCGACCAGCATTTCGCCAAGCTGGGCATGGAAAAGAAGTACAACGTGCGCAACCCGCTGCCGTTCATGGAACTGCAGGACGTGCAGGAACTGACCAACTTCTTCGAACGCCGCGTCTCGGCTTACCAGGTCGGCGTGCAGGGCGAAGTGGCCTTCGACATGAACTTCTGATCGAACCGGTCAAGCCTGTCGCAACAAAAAACCCCGGCGATCGCCGGGGTTTTTTGTTGCG